>JAEUSC010000166.1 GCA_016789035.1 Candidatus Omnitrophota bacterium | reverse complement strand
TTGGTGTTTGAACAGGACCGGATTTATACTGTTCTTCCGGGAGCTGTCTTTTCGATCTATTTGTTGCTTTTTGCTCTATTTGTAGCACCCGTGGTTTTTATGTTTCGGGACGATGTGAAAAATGCCTTTGATCGAGTCCAGGAAGATCAACAAAGACAGGAAGAACAGTCGGGCCGGGCAACCTTCAAGCGCCCTGAATGACACACGCCAACATTCCGTTCTCAATATTCCGACGTAACTATCAGCAACTTCTTGTGATTGCTTAGTCTTTTATGAAAGCCCGTGATTGGTGTATCTCTATTTTTGTTGTGGTGTGGCTTTTGATTTTTCACTATGAATCGTTAAGGGTACACTACCTAAATCCTCTTTTTAAACGGGATCTTCCTAAAGTCAAATTCCTTTTTCCTCCGGCCGGTTGGATTATGTTCTATCGCGTTTCACCGGGCGCTTCTGCTGTCGAGGTTTATGGTGTCGACAGAAACGGTCAGCCGCAATTGATTGATCCGCATGATATTTTACAAACACGGCCTATCGGGTATGACAATATTCATCGCGGAGCCCTTTTTTCATTTGCTGAGCCCGCCAACCAAAGACAGACCTGTGCATTTCTTTATCGGAAGTTGAAATATTTTCAAAGTTTCTTTATCGTCTATGTTCAATATGCAGATATTTCCAAAGAGAGATTTCTTCAGCAAAGGTACGTTTTGTATCAGTGTCAGTAATGCGGGTGGGATTTTTATGATCAGTCACTTATGGAACCAATGGTTTTTGACAGAGCGGCCTTCGATCAGCTTATGTGTATTTAGAATGGCGGTGGCGATAACGACGGGTTTTCATGTGATTCCTACGTTTTTTCATATGGACGATAACTTTTATCACACGGCTTTTAAGGAGCTCAACGGGTACTTCTTCACAAATAAGGCGCTAGAATTGGTGCAGAAAAGCCCAGACGGACTCGTCACGATTATGGCCGTTATTTTTTGTATGAGTTTTGTATCCTTTTTTATCGGATTCCGTTCGCAGATCAGTTGTATCGTCTTGATGATATGTTGTTATTTCTTTTATGCCTTAAATGCATTTTTTATTGGCACTCTGTCGTGGGATATTCTTTTGGTCACACTTTTTCTCATGTGTGTTGTGCCCTATCATGGGGATTACTTTTCCGTGGACTGTTTATTAAAGGCGAATGACCATGCCTACAAAACACCGAGGCCGTTTTTTTTGCAACGGCTGTTACAGTTGCAGATTGCTAGTACTTTCTTTTATACGGCTTTGTATAAAGTCACTGTCGATGGAAATTGGATAAAGGACAACCCAGTTTATTATTTGATGAGCGGACCCGCCACTGGAGTGGCCAAACATTTTTTATTTAAAGAGTGGATGGTCGCCTCGCCAAATTTCTGCTACTTTATCGGGCTTTTTGTCGTGGCAATGGAATTGTTTTTGCCATTCTTGTTGTTCTATTCAAAGACCCGCCGTTCGGCGATTTATTTAGGCGTCTTTTTTCATCTTTTGTTAATTCTTACCTTAGATGTGCCTGCGATCTTTTTCTTTTTGTTTCCGGCCCAGTTACTGTTGTTCATTAACCCTGAGAAGATCGTGAAGTGGATTGACCAAAGGCGCGAATATCATCAGGTGCGTCCTAGACCGAAGCTTCTTTATGACGGCCAATGCGGGTTTTGTTTAGGCAGTGTGCAGGCACTCAAGGTTATGGACTTGGTAAGCAGGGTTGAGTTTATTGATTTTCGCACATTGCCGGACCTCAGTCATATCCACCCTCGCCTGAATGCGGCGGTGGCAGCGAGTCAGATTCATTTGGTTGAATCTCCGGAGGGCGAGCGAATTTACTGCGGTTTTTATGCGTTTCGCCGAATGTCCTTATTGATGCCCATGCTTTATCCGATCGCGTTGATTTTGTATTTTCCTGGCGTAGGTATTTGGGGACCGGTCATGTATAGTGGGATTGCCAGAAATCGGTATTTTCTTCATAGAAATAAAATCTGTAACAATAATGCGTGTTTTCTGCGCTAATCGGCAAGCGGGCCTTTGGATAAAGACCGCTGCCTTAAAGGGTTTATATGATCGGTTATAAAAGTTTGTCACGGGTGATATGGTTGTTTTCTTCCCTTATCATGGCTGTAGGGCTAGTTACTCTCTATAGCGCTTCCTACAATAATTCCAGGGTGGGACGGGATATTTTTTATGATCAAATGTGGTGTGCGCTGTTTGCTTTGCTTTTAATGTTTCTTCTTTCTCGGCTGGATTACCGAAAGTTTTTTGACATCGCTTATATTCTGTACGCATGTAATCTATTACTTTTGTTTTGGACGGACTTTGGCGGCCGCTCAGCCCTAGGGGCCACACGCTGGATTAAGCTCGGAGGGATCAGTTTTCAGCCTTCTGAATTAACAAAGTTGACTGTTATTCTAATGCTTGGCCGCTACTTAAGCCAGAGGCGGCCGCGGCTTTCTTTTACATTCTCTTCTTCAATCAAAACCATATGGTGGGATTTAATGGTTCCTTTGGGGTTTATCGGGGTTTCCGTTCTTTTGATTTTCAAACAGCCGGATTTGGGAACGGCGATATTAGTCATGGGCATTTTTATCGTCATGCTTTTTGCCAGTGGCATCGACCTGAGGGTTTTTGCAGGGTTTCTGGGAATGGCAGCAATGGCTTTGCCGTTTGGGTGGCATATTCTTCGCCAGTATCAGAAAGACCGGTTACTGGTTTTTTTAAATCCGAATATCGATCCTATGGGAGCGGGCTATACAATCATCCAATCACAGATTGCGGTGGGTTCGGGTGGTTTTTGGGGCAAGGGATGGCTTTCGGGTTCACAAAATCAATTGAATTTTCTTCCAGAACGGCACACCGATTTTATTTTTTCTGTCGTCGGTGAAGAGTGGGGGTTGGTGGGGTCTGTTTTTGTGGTTTTCTGTTATTTTATGATCATTTATAGCGGTCTAAAAATGACAGAGTTTGTAAAAGATAAATTTGGACAGTATGTGATTGTTGGCATTATCACTATTTTTACACTTCAGGTTGTAATCAATATTGGTATGGTCATGGGCATGTTCCCTGTTGTCGGGATTACCCTGCCGCTTATTAGTTATGGTCGAACGTCGTTTCTGGTTTTCTCTGTTATGTTAGGATTTTTGCTAAATCTTTGTAAGAAAAGGTCTGCTTTTTAGCTTTGATAGACGATGTAATCGAAAACGGACTAGTGCGTAAAATTTTAGAAATCTTCGGTATAAAAAAATGTGGATAAATTGACAAACCGGCTTTTCATAAGCTATAGTAGCCATCACAATAATTTCCCATTAATAGTCAAAAGCAACGTCGGTCTATGAGACATTTTCGCAGGACAACGAATAAACATTTAGGAGAGCTTCTGGTTGAAAGAGGCGTCATTACCCGTGGTCAGGTCCAGCAGGCTGTCGATGCGCAGAAAGTCCAGGGTGGCCTTTTCGGTGAGGTCCTGGTAAAGCTTGGTTTTGCAACGGAAGAGAATATAGCTCAGGCTTTAACATCCCAATATGGTTTTCCTTACCTGCCTTTGTCCAATTACGAAATCGATCCGGATGTGATAAAAACCGTTCCGGAAAATGTCTGCCGCCAATTCTGTTTGATCCCGATTGATAAGATTGGAAAAAGTCTTACCCTGGCGATGTCTAATCCTCTAAATGTTCAGGCTGCTGAAGATGTGGAGTTGATAACCGGCTGCATGGTTCAAGTCTTCGTTGCAACCACCAGCGATATTACGAATTCCATAAATAAATATTATTCCTCTGGCAGCAAATAGATTTTTAATTGAGTGGCCGCCCATGACATCGCTTTGGGACGGGTTTCCGAATAACACCACATGGCTTCCTTAAAAGAACGTCTTCAAGAAATTCTTATCCGCGATAATATCATCACCTCAGCTCAGCTGGCCGAGGCGGTCGAGGAGCAAAGAAAGTTCGGCGGAGAGCTTAGTAAAATTCTCGTTCGGCTTAAATTTATTTCCGAGGAACAGCTGACTAACCTATTGAGCGAAGGGCTCGGACTTCCGCTCATGAATATCGCCCGTCTCAAGATCCCCGCCGAAGTCATTGGGCTTATTCCTCAAGAAATTGCCGTTAAGTATAAAATTCTGCCTGTGGCCAGAATAGGAGATCAATTAACTTTGGCCATGGTTGATCCGCTGGACATTTTTGCTCTTGATAATGCGAAGGCACTAACCGGACTTGTTGTAAATCCCGTTGTGGGGAGAGGGAAGGACATCGTCACTGCGATTGGCCACTATTACTCTTCAGACTCCAATGCCACTTTTGAGCGAATCATTAAAGATATTAAGGATACGGAAGATCCTCAGCTTGTCAAAGAAGGTCCAAAAAGTTTAGCAAAGAATGAAATTGAAAGTTTAACCCAGGATGCCCCGATCATTAAGTTGACCAATACCATTGTTCAGCAAGCGGTGATGGCCAAGGCCAGTGACGTATTTATTGAACCCATGGAAGATAGTCTTCGTATCCGCTATCGGATTGACGGAATGCTAAGAGAAATTGACAGGATGTCGAAGGTTTTGCATTTTCCGATTGTTTCGCGGTTGAAAGTCATTTCCAATTTGGATATTTCCGAACACCGGCTTCCGCAGGACGGACGGTTTAAGTCGATCACAGCTGATAACAAAGAGGTAGACTTTCGTGTGAGTGTTCTTCCAACGGCTTTGGGTGAGAAAATCGTACTTCGTATACTGGACAAAAATCTCGAAATGTTGGACATGAGCCGTTTAGGTTTTGAGCCTGCGGCCTTGGAAAGACTTAAGGACTGCTGCGTTCGGCCCCATGGATTGATTCTGGCTTGCGGCCCGACGGGCAGCGGAAAAACAACTACGCTTTATTCAATATTGAAATTTATAGATTCTCCGGGAAAAAATATTGTGACCGTCGAAGATCCTGTGGAATATCAGATGAAGGGATTCAATCAGGTGAATATCCGGGCCGATGTGGGATTGTCTTTTTCTTCCTCATTGCGATCTATTTTGCGCCAAGATCCGGATGTAATCATGATTGGGGAAGTTCGCGACAGTGAAACTTTAGACATTGCGGTAAAAGCGGCCTTGACGGGCCACTTGGTCGTCAGTTCTTTACATACCACCACCGCGGCGGGGTCTGTCACGCGTATGATTAACATGGGAGTTGAACCGTTCTTAATTACATCTTCTGTGATCTGTATCATTGCCCAAAGGCTTTTACGACGCGTCTGCGTGAAATGTAAAGAGGAAATCGAAGTTCCAGAGGTCTTGTACGAGAAACTGTCCATTGGAAAAATTGTTCCGGGAAAAGATCGAAAGTTTTTTAGAGGAAGAGGCT
>JAEUSC010000125.1 GCA_016789035.1 Candidatus Omnitrophota bacterium | reverse complement strand
GTGCGCCGGCATTTGCATGGGGAACGTTTTATATGAGCCTCTATCCCATCTTCATGTATTTCATTTTGCGTTTCTTTTTAACATTGCAGTGGCAATTTTTGATCGCCACTTTGCTATTTTTTTTGATTTGTCTGAGTAACGGCATCATCCACGCCAGCTATCTTTACATCGGCATGCACTTTTTTGCACTCTCTGGTCTGATCTGGTCGGCTCTTCATAACCGCGACGGCTGGAATTCGGCACTGAATCGACTGAAATCAGCGTCTAGAAAATATGTCATTTCAGCCATCGTGGGGATCAGCCTGGCGGCACTCGTGCTGGTCGGCCCCTATGCTTACATCATCCGTTTTGCTTTGGGTGATGTTGCCTTTGGAAGCGAAGACAGCCGCATTCATCAGATGTTTAACCCAAATTTTTACTTTCATAAATTGGAGCTGCATTTAGGTGATCCACGATTTTTCTTCAAAGACACCTTAGACTTTCTGTCCACCGACTATCACTTTCTGGGCTGGACAATCTGGTTCCTGGCTTTATGCGGGCTTGTTATGAACCGCAACCGGTTCCGATGGATTTTTCTCTGGAGCATTGTGTTCTTATGGCTGCTGAACCACCCCCGCGAACATATCAACATTGGTACTGTGGCCCACTGGATCAATTTCTTAACCAATCCGCTTAAATCTCTCTGCCGCGCCTACTATATCGGCACTTATACCATGCTGCCCTACCTTTTGATGCCTTTGGCCGCGCTTGGCATCGAGAGCTTGATTGCGCTTAAAAATTGTGATGCCCGAACGCGCAGGTCTTGGTTGATGATCGGATTTTTAACCATCCTGATTGCCGCCATCACACGGCCCTATCTGCCGGCCGCGCCTCAATTGTACCTAACGACTTATACCGGATTTCTCATCGTGGTGATTCTTTGGGCCGCATTTAGATATTCTCAGGCCACCAAAACCGTCTTCATTTGCCTTCTTACACTGGGAACACTCACAGACATCGGATTAACCGTTGATAAAATCAAGAAACACAATGCACTTCATTATCAAATCAAGCCGGTTGATCTGCAAGCCACGCTCCACTCAGGGCCGGTCATTACCGAATTTGAAAATCCCAAGATCACACCGCTGAGGGAATTTCAATCCACGGATTTCTTCTTTAAAGATGAAACCTACCTGTGGTTTCCTCAAGGATTGGGAAACAATTTCTCAAATATGACGAATCCCATCCTCAATTTTCTTTATCTCAACGGCCACACGCCGCGTCATGCAGAATTTAAAGAATGGCAAAATGACGGTGAAATGCTCAATTATGTGCGCCAAAACAAATCCACATTCTGGGTCGCCTCTGCTGCCGTGAACGCCCAGCCGGGAATGCTGCAGCAAATCACCGCTGCCGGTCTCGCCCAGGATGTCGTCATGATTGATGATCCTCTGAGAGTCCACCAGCTTTCCGACGGATGGCCGGACGGTTTCAAGCCTTCCGTCCAACCCGTCCTTAAGACAAAAACATTTTCCGGAACCATCCAACAGATGCAATGGGACCCAAAAAAAGAGCTCGCGTCATTTTCAGCACGGCTTCCTTCGGACTTTCCTTTTCATTTGACGTCCTCATGGTTTGCCGACCATCAGCATTTTCTGCGTTTGAGCCTTCAGTCTCCAGGCGAGAAACCCGTTTTCTTTGATGAAACCCAAGGACGACTCATCCGGCCTTATACGTTTGACGTGCAAAACATCCGGGAAGGATGGCTGACTGCCGCCATTCCCGCAGATAGCCAATTTCACAATGAGACCTTTGTGCTCGATTATCCGTCCGTCGACAGAGAGGGAATCACCCATGTGGGAATAATGACCAACGATAAAATAAGCCTCAACTATCGGACGGCTCACGATGGATGGTTCGTCGCTCACTATCCCTATGACCTCAAATGGAAAATCACACTTGACGGGCATGTGATCCAATATTTTCGGGCGAATAAAAGCTTTATCGCCTTTCCCCTTGACCAAGGAGATCACACCGTCCTTTTGGAATACTGGCCGCATTCTTATCTGCGACCATGGCTTACTCTCTCAGCAGCCGTTGCCACCCTTGGACTACCGCTCCTAATTTTATTCGGCATTCGTTGGGAGAAAAACAATAACCCTTTTTGATTTGGAGCCTGTATGAAATCCCAACAAAACAATGATTTTAAGATATCCCCACGGTACATTTTTCTTCTGATGACGATTGCCGTCGGGATCCTGATCCTATGGCCGGGACTTAATTTTCAAGATTTGCTGTCGACCGGCGATCATGGCCGGGATCTGGAAGCCTCTCAAGAAGTCTTACGGGGTAAAATTGTTTATCAGGATTACTGGTGGGTCTACGGACCGCTCATGCCGTATTACTATGCCGTCTTTTATAAACTCTTTGGCGCCAGCATTCACAGTATTCTCATTGGCAAATTCTTTATTAAACTGGCCGCCGGAATTTTCTGCTTTCTTGCGGTTGCTTCCCTTTATTCACCGCTCACAGCAATGATGACGGCGCTTTGGTTTTGGACATTCGATCAGGATTTCTTTTTTACGTATAGCCATATCGGCGGGATCCTCATGGTGACAGCCGTTGTCTGGTGCCTTTTGCGGTATGTCCACAAGCAAAACCGATCAACTTTATGGCAGGCCCTCGCATTTTGCCTGGTCCTTGCGCTCATCAAAGTTAACTTCGGCCTGTCCTCTCTGGCTGTTGTTGTGGCCAGTATTTTTTATGTCGACCGTGTCAACCGGGTGGCTTTTGATGCTCAAAAGAAACTGTTCTATTTCTGCGCGCTCTTTCTGTTTCCCATTGCGGTCTTTCTGATCTACTACCAATTTTTAAAACCGCTTCCGATGTACGAAATCCGCCAATGCCTTCCCTATTCCAACGCCGATCAACCCTACAACACCACACCGTGGGGTGCGATGATGGGATTTGTCCAAATCCTCTGGAGCGAAGCCAAACGCTCAAGCGTCCTTTTGATCTTTTATGTCTTGTCCCTATTGTGTTTTATCCAAACAATCATTCTGTGGGTGACAAACACACTGACAGCAAAACAAAAAACAACGTTGAAGGTCGTGGCGATCGTGCTCGGAATGTATACGCTGGCCAACTTTCATGAATTCCTAAAAAGCGGCGTATGGTACCGCTGGTTTTGGGCACAGCCGCCTTTGATTGTTCTGTCATTCATTCTTTTTGAGACCGTGGGGACTCATCTGCATAAAATCATCCGCACCCTTTTATGGTCCGTCATCGGTCTTATGATCGGGATTATGACAATTCAATTCTGGCAAACCGCCATTCGAAACCAGACCGCTTCACAATTCATCGAAGGAAACCATGGCAAGGTTTATGTGGGGAATCAGCCGCAATGGGTGGCCACCGTCAATGAAACCACAAAATATCTCAACACGATTTTGAAACCTGAGGAAACGTTCTTCGCTTTGCCATACGACATTCTCTATTACTATCTGACCGACCGGCCAAGCCCGTCTCGCCAGACAATTTTCTTCGAACATATCAATATTCCGCCCCAACAGGAAGTAAAAATTATTAAGGAAATTGAGGACAAGAAGATCAACACCATTGTGCTATCCAACCGTTATATGTCACCGGAACAAGGATTGGGGGTCTTGGGAACAACATATTGCCCGGTGATCGGAAATTACATCAATGATAACTTTGCGCCTGTTGCACGTTTCGGAGATTGGAAACATATGCCGGGATGGGGCTGGTCGCACGGAACAATGATTCTAAAGCGAAAGTCGAGCCTCTAAACTCGACGACGCTAAATTTCGATGAGTAAGCAAACGCCTTGCCGAAATATAGGAATGAATAGAGACAAGAGAGGTGCAGCTCTAAGAACTATTTCTTATGCCGAAAAATAATCCGCCCCTTAGTCAAATCATAGGGGGACATGGCCACAGTCACCGTATCCCCAGGGATAATTTTAATAAAAAACCTTCTCATCTTTCCGGCAGGATAAGCCGTGATGTGATGATTATTTTTGACCACCACGGAAAACTGGGCGTTGGACAAGGCCTTGACAACAACCCCCTCAACTTCTACAGCATCTTCTTTAGCCATAAATTCTCACTTAATTCGTTGTTTAAAATTCATTAGTATGAATACGGCAATAGATCTCTGAATTATAAATACTCAGAACTCGTTTACAACCTGGTTTCTTGCAGACGCGCCCTTTTGGAAACTGTTTGACCAATGACTTCTTTTTAAATCTTTTTACGCGCATAAATTTACCCAGCTTCCCTTCAACGCTTCTTTGTCTTCAAGGCGACCTTACCCTGAGCGATTTCCTTAAAAACAACCGTTACAATTTTTTCGTTCAATCCATGTTCGATCAAAGCTGGCCGACCGTCGGCCAGTTCCGCAGAACGCAACATGGCCATACGAACAAGAGAAAACAAACCGCTGCCGCTTTGACCGATCAAATCTTCAGCGCAAAAAACACCTGTTGCCTGCCAAAGATGACCACTGGTATTGTCTTTCATTCCGCCTCCCGGGTTGATTCATTGTCCAAAACTCGGACGTTAACCGCCCATGTTTCGGAACGGTTATCCTGTGGATCAAACTCGACGTTTTGCCCCACTTTCAAGTCGTCACCTTTTTTGATGTTCACATAATTCGCATAAACCACAAATTCTGCGCCTGTTGATGTCTCAACAATGATTCCGTACCTGCGGTCAGGATTATATTCTTTGACCCTGCCTTTTAACATGCTTGCCCCCTGTCTGCAACCGCCGAAGGCCGGATATGAAACGCTAAAAAACCCTTATGGGATGGCTGAATTTCAAACTCTACTTCCTGTCCTTCTATAAGGTCCCTAAACGCCGTATCCCAAAGACATTCTTTGTGAAACAATGCTTCCTGGCCATCCCGCGACTGAATAAACCCGTATTCTTTATCGGTATAAAGTATAGAAATATTCCCTCTTTGCACGTTCAACCCCCTGGCCGATGATGGTTAGAAAAATTGCCTTACATTTTCTGGATTATTTCAATCAGATCAATAGATGGTTTGTCTGGCAGATGTCAGGAGTGCTGATCGAGAGATCTGTTTGGTGGGAAATCTATTCAATTGATTAGATGCACTATAGACAGATTTAAAATCCATTACAATGAATATAAATTAATAACTACCATTTTAAAATGCACCGCGTGTCGACAACGCCGAAAAATATTAAGTCTTTGTCATCGGGCGGTCGCATCGGCTTGTTGCGGATCGCCCTCAGGGCCCACGATCGACAACGGGCTTACCAAAGGGGTGATGCGAAGGATTATGGGAATGACACCTGTAAAATTACCGCGTTCAAACTCAGCGACAACCGCGGGATCAAATTCCATCTCAACACCAGGCCCGTCTTTATCAATATCCAAGTCTAAGTTTTTGAAATTAAGATCGATACCACCGGGAGCGGAATATTTTGGCTCTCCGGACTTCTGCGTCGCAGTCCCGGCAACTGCAGAAGCTTTCTGTTTATCCGTTCGCATCGCACCTTGAATCTCAACTAAGCCCGCTCTTATACCGTTCACTTCCGTTAATAACGATTGCAGATATTTATTACGGTCACGAACCAAATAGAGCTTGATCACGCTTAGTTTCTGAAAATGATTCGTCAAATCATCTACGTCCTCATACAAATGACTTCTTAATTTCTGGAGAATTCTATGGATCTTGAGTGGCGTCCGTAACCAGGCATCTGAATCGTTGCGAAGACTGTTGCGAAGATTGTAAAAATCCTCGATGAGTTCTTGAACGTACGCGAGCCTTCTTTCTTTTGAATACCACTGCCTTTCCACAACGCTGTATAATCTCTCAAAATTTTTGTACGTGTCAGTAAAGCTCCACATCATATCCTCTCGTCCCAATAAAGGCGCTTTAGCTTCAACAAACAAGGAACGGATAGCGTCCAATTGCTTTTTTTCCTCATATGTGGGGATCCTTCCATAAGACTTTTCCCCACCCCCCGCACTAAACATTGACGTTTGACTTCTGTAATTCATCGTGAATATTCTCACGATTTGATCCAATTCCAGTTTGTACTCCGTAATCTCCTGCTCATAGCCATTCAATTGCGGATTAAAAACTTTCGGAAAAACTTCTTTGAAGTAATCCGTTAGAACACCCGCAGTGGCTGTATCCATTTTTTGATTTTGCAGTGAGCCCAGAGCTCTAAACCTATCCTCATGATTTCGAGAGTGAAGAGCGTCGTATAAATCTCCTTTGGGATTATTTCTAAATATTTTATTCCACCACATGCCGAAACCGACCACCATAACGAACGCAGGAATTGCAGGATCGAAGCCCAGCCAATCGCTGACATATTGACCCAAAGAAATAGCGGCTCCCGATTCCAACAAAGGCGATGTTAAAGCCGAAACACTATGGTTCTTCGTTGTTGCTTGAGATTTTTCGAGGGATCCATATCCGCTGAATTCTTGAAGTATTGCCAAATTCTCACGTATTTGCTCAGATTTTAGAAACCCCATCTCATCGTTATGTGGAACTTTACCAGCCAAAGAAATATCCTCTAGCTTTCTATCCTGCATAAATGCTTTATTTACCCAATCTAAAAGACCATCTTCTGATTCCCAGCTAAATATTGGATGCAAATCTTTTCTCAAGAGCAAATCTTTGTTCATACTAAATGCGGTTTCTAGAGTACCTTTTAACTTTGGCTCTACCTCTTCTAAGGCACTCAAGAAATATTTATATCGACCATATGCATACACCACCAATCCGTTAATGATTGCTCGCCCAACATTCGCCTTCTCTTCCTCTGTCTTGCTATCTTGCATATATTTGACAGCTGCTTTTATAAGACCCGGATAAATAATGAGATCATCATCGTCTAATCCATTACGGGAATGTATTCCTAACAATCCCAAAAATAACATGGCCGCTCTTGGTGAAGTTCTGACCATCTTGTTTACTCGAGAAAAAAAGACATAATTGTAATCATAAACAGGTAGAAGCCAAACTACCAGTGCATGATCAAAATCGGGCAGCAAGATATCTAAATATTTTTGCAATCTCTCTGAAGATAAATCAGACCGCATTTGTTCTCTTCGCTTATTGAATTCTTCTCGAACTTGATTGACATCAGCATCCGATTCAAATGCTTTCTCTGCTATTAAAAGCAATTGCATTGTTGGTGCGGCTAATTCTTGATTCACATAGTTCAAACTTTTTCTCAATCTTGCTACAACATCAGGAACTTTACTAGGATCATTTGCCGCCACATCTTCCCTCGGTGCTGCGCCGGACGCGGGGATTATGTTTTGTCCTTGCTCCAACTTTATGTCGATCTTTGCTTGGACCTGTGACATCTCACCGCTAGCTTGGGTATTATCATCCCGCGTCGGAATTGTAGTGCGTTCAATCAACTTCGCAGGTGGGATCAGCATTCCCCCTGAAAAATATTTGCGCGGAATTATTTGCTGACTGACCGCATCGACATCTTCTTTAATGTAATTAAACACGCCTTTCTGGAAGGCCTCCAAGTACTGCTGGTAAATTTTTTCTTTGACCTTTGGATCATCGGATAATATGCCGCCGGTCTTGGTTTTATTGCTGTACACGCGGTTGAGCAAAGCATCTTTAATGGCCTGCTTGTACCAGGCGGCTAAAATCATGGAATAATAAATCTGCCGGATGGGTGCAAAATTCTTACCCTCGTTCACTTCCTTCTCAATTTCCGGGATGATGATTTCGCGGACAATCTGAGAACCAATTTTATTGACCGTTCCGTTATTTTTAGCTCCCAGAGCCCCAGTCCCTTGGGACCCAGCTGGGACGCTGGGGTTCTGGGACGCTGGGGAACCCTTCGCTAAAGCAAGATTCCTCGTCGGAACCAGGAACTTCGCCCTTTCCTTCTGGTTGGAAAGGGCTACATAATCCTCGTCCATCAGAACCTTCAAATGCGCCCGCACAACGTACCCCGCATTGCTGCGCTCAAGGACCTTCGCTTTATCGGCCACAATCCATACTTTATTGAAACTGTCCACAGGAACATCGGTCGTACCGAATTTTTCCTTGGCCTTGGCATAAATCTTGTCCCAAAACGTTTTTCCTAACTGCTTTTCCGGATAGACCAGCGAAGCCGTTAACTGCTTCAAAATGTAATCCTGGGCCAACATATCGCGTCCAAGCTCGGTCTTGGCCAGCGCATCAGGAATGATGCGGTCTTTTTCATACGGAGAAAGATTGACCCATAATTCCTCGTCTTTAAAAGTGAGTGCAGCCAAGAAATATTTGATAAGCTTTTCTGCTTCGTCTTTGAATTCTTTGCTTTGTCTATCTAACTTCGAGTGGCCGCTGTCGATAATGAAGTCAAACAAAAGAGGATTATCCGGATGAATTTTCAAACCCTTTATAAGAATGGGCACATAGGCGGGGCTAGTATTGACCATCGCTCCCGGCAGAGGTAAACCCGATACGCTAGCCATACTTGGCATTGGAATCGCAAGCGAACTGCCGGTCAGACAAATGATAAGTACAACAGAAATCAAACGCTTCATAATTCAATAAGTTAGCTAAGATCCAATCCGGAAGAATGGCCTAAGTATATACTATTAAGTCTTATTAGTGCAAACGGGCAGGATTATAGAACTTTGAGGTTGTTGAAGGGTTTGAAGGGATTGTGGGCGCTCATCGAGGGCGTTCCTTTACACTTTGACGATGAGCGGATTAAAGGCCTTGGCCGCCACCAGAACGCGGTCACCCACCCGCCAGTCTTTTGCCTCCTCTTCGGTTGCCACGACCTTGGTAAGATTATTACCAATCTGGACCGTCACCAGATACAGGAAGTCTTCCTTTTCCATGGCCAGAATGTGACCGATAAATTTAAATTTACCGCTTAAAACGTCCTGCCCGAAAATTTCCGCCGGCGTGCCGGACCGCACAATGCGTCCGTGGTCCATGACCATAATATGATGCGCCAGCTTAAATATTTC
>JAEUSC010000383.1 GCA_016789035.1 Candidatus Omnitrophota bacterium | reverse complement strand
TCAATGCCGGTCAATACATGTCCTACTAAGTGAATATGCCCCTGATCTAAAAGTTCCATGGCCCGTTTGACGATACCGCGTTGCGTCCGTCCGGCCTGAATGACCATAACCACACCTTCAACCTGTGTCCCAATAATGACAGGATCCGTTACCGGAATAACGGGCGGTGTATCGATAATGACAAACTCATATTGGCTTTTCATAAGGCTGATCAAATCCTTCATTCGCGAAGAACCCAAAAGTTCAGCGGGATTAGGCGGAACAGCACCGCACGAAATAAAGCTCAAATTTTCAACATCCACATTGAAAATGATATCGTTTAGTTCGGCTTTTCCTGAAAGATATTCACTTAAACCAATATGAAATCCTGTTCCTAAATAGTTTGTCATTTGACCTTTACGCATATCAGCATCGATCAACACAACTTTCCGGCCATTGGATGACTGAGATAAGGTGATGGCAAGATTTAATGTTGTGACCGTCTTTCCTTCCGAATGAACCGAGCTTGTAACGGCAATTGTATGCGGCGGACGACCCTTGTCGTAATTTAACAGGTTTGTCGTCAGCGTTTTGTATTGCTCGGATATGACAGATTTGGAATCAAAATAAGTAATTAATCTCGCATCTATTTTAGAGTCCTTCATCTTTCGCACAACGACCTGCTCATGTTCTTGTATACGGCTCACCTTATCCAACCGTAACAGGCGTTCATTTGCAGCTTTTTGAAGGGCCTTGGTAATCTTTCCCATAGGTAGAAACTCCTTTAATTGTTCACCGTCGTGTCTTGCGGCTCCCGATACTTCAATTCCGCTATTTTTTTCTTTAATAAATTTAATTGCTCAATATATCGATTGTTGACGTCCGTAAAATTGCTCAAGCTCTTATCCACATGATCATACTGTGATGTCAAGGCCTCAATTTTTTCCTGCTGAATTTCAAGATTTTTAGACAATTCCACGTGTTGATCATGTGATTGATTTCGAACTTCATCAATCTGTTCGTCAAAACTGACGCTGAGTTTGTCAATTTTAGAGAGGAACGCCTTGTTTTGGCTGTCACGGTCAGAGTCCGTTTGAACCATAATCTTGCTCATACTGTCCAACTGGGACTGCTGTGATTTTAAATTTTCTGTTAAAGCCGCCATCCGGTTTTGTGTGACAGTCAAATTTTGGAAAACGCTATAATTCAGATAAATTCCGATCGCCACAAGTCCGATCAGAATGGCCAGAAAAATAGCATGATAATCAATTGTTAATGACTTGCGCGTATTTTCAGAAAGCACAGGGGCAACGCTTGCCTCCGTTTTTTCCTCGACTGCCGAAGAAATTTTCGAATTCTCATGCATGGCTTTATTTAGTGCTTTAATAATATGGCTCATATATTTTCCAATCTTTACTCGTTAACGATAGAGTTCACATCTCCACCGTCGTGGTGAAAAATTTTCTTCTTTGAACTGATCAACTGGAAGATCGGTGAATCATTAATAACTTCCTGAATAATCCGTTCATCAATGGCTTGCGCTTCCTCGACGTATCCGGTTAGCAAGGCATTGTCGCAAATTTGGTTAACCAATCGCGGGACTCCTTTGGAAAATTCATAGATCGCCTTTAAAGCCTCGGGAGTGAAATATTCTCGGTCTGAGTT
>JAEUSC010000076.1 GCA_016789035.1 Candidatus Omnitrophota bacterium | reverse complement strand
GTCCTCAGAGAAACTAGCCCAAAAAAACTGATACTAACGAACATCAAGACTTCTGGGTAAAATTTAGTTACGGTTATTAACAGCGATATCTTTTCTTTGTAAGAATCTCATCACAATCCAAATAAATGTTCCAGTTAGTATCAAATTACAGGCCAAACTTAATACTGCCAACGTGTTTTCATATCCTGTAAAACCATACCCAATGCCAATCAATAAAACAGCCGCTCCCACTTCTCCTCGGGGAAACATGGCAACGCTCAAGGCCAATCGCTCCCTAAAAGAAGCCTCTTTTCGATAACATAATAAAGAGAATGATTTTCCAAGATTAGCCAATATGGTGAGAATGACAACATGACCGATCGTTGCTCCCAAAGAAACGGAACCTAAAGCGATCTTAGGCAAAGATAGCCCTACCAAAAACATGAACAATCCTTTAATAATAGTATCCAGCCCCACCATCGTTCTCTGCACAGGTTTTTGATGGTGATGCGGCATGTGGATCAAACATCCCAACATAAAAGCTGGAATCAGCACCTCCAGATGGACATGCGTGGCATGTTTAATGAAAAACAATATTCCTGTTATAACAGCGGCATAAAATAAAAGCCAGTTTTCTCCGACTGGCCAGCTTAGGGTACTCTGCCAGCGAAAGGAGGCAAATAGGAACATAGCAATCAAAACAAGTACAGCTATAGAACTCCATTCAAAACCTGTAATAAAGATTTGAAGAGGCGTCAAAAGCAGGATCGTTGCCAGATCATCTAGGACAGCCAGGACGCGCGCCTTTTTGAAAACCCATGTGGCGCTTAAACCGGCAGCCATCATCATGGAAAATAGAACACCGGCAGATGTCGGAGCGGCAGAAAGTCCGGACAATAAAGCTGATTTCCATGTACTATGAATAAATAGTACAAAATAACTAAAGCATAAAAGCGCCGGTAATACGGCGGCGATAACAGCCACAACTGCATCCCATCCGTAGCTTCCAATCTTTCTTTTTTCGACAGAAAACTCGAGACCAACCTCAATCATGATGTACGCCAAACATATGGACGTGATCAATGAAAGAATCTCGTAAATCTTTGAAAAATCAAGCACCTGCCCGCCTACAATTCCTAGAATCAAAAGCAAACAAAATATGATCACCATTATGACCATCCTTCACTAACAACCGCTAACTGTTAAGAGTTTTTTAACTTCATATCAAACAACCATTGGCGAAAATAAGACTCATTTTCAGGCGCTACGACAGCGGTGACTCGGTCTTTAGGCTTCATTGTCAAATTCCCGTGAGGTACAAAAGAGCGTAGGCCACGCTTGATGACGTTAAAGTGGACACCGCCAGGCAAATTTAGATCTTTAATCAATTTACCGGCCGCCGGAGATAAATTGCTTATGGTGAAAACAATCGTAATCATATCCGGCGATACTTGTTCCTGTTCAAGCTGAGTGAGAATTTCTCCCCGCTTGGAAGCGTATTCCGCGTATACGCGAAAAACATCTTCAGACTTTAGAACACCGATGATTTTAGTACTATCCAACGAATCAACAACAGGCAGCTCGGTCAAATGATGAGCGGCCATAATCTTCACGGCTTCACTCAGCGACTCATCCGGAAACGAATATTCCTTAACCGGAGACGCAATATCGTAGACATTCAAGATGTCTTCGCCATCAGCCAGAAGGGCCTTATTAAGATCTGCCGGTCGGATAATGCCGCGGATATTTCCCTTCTTATCAAGAACGAAAACGATCTTATATAAATCTTTAGCCATGTGGTCAAACAACTCTTTGGCCGGAGCGTCCTGTCTGATCGTTTTAAATTCTTGCGTTGCCACGTCGCTGACCCTCAACCCCTCCAACACTCTGGTTTCTTCGAAAGATTTTATATCGATGCCCTTACGTTTAAGTTTTCCTAAATAAATGGAATCTTTCAGAATCAATTGGGATATCGACGTCGCTGTAACGACCCCAATCATAATCGGAAGAA
The DNA here is from genome assembly GCA_016789035.1 of Candidatus Omnitrophota bacterium. GTDB lineage: Bacteria > Omnitrophota > Gorgyraeia > Zapsychrales > Fredricksoniimonadaceae > JAGNTT01. The sequence continues at coordinate 3,744 of JAEUSC010000076.1, read as the reverse complement.
TCATTCCATACCCTCCGGTCAACTCAAAAACAATCAGTATGGCGGTGATTGGTGCGCGGGCTGCCGCTGCGAAAACACTGGCCATCCCGACTAAAGCATAAGCCCCGCTTGGGGCAATCGGTATGAAATAATACATCGATACCAATTGCCCGAAAGCTCCTCCGAGAACGGCGCCTATAAAAAGGAGTGGAGCAAAAACCCCACCGGAACTACCGGCACCAAGAGATAGCGACGTAGCAAAGATTTTTAAGATGATTAAAGAAAGCAATAACTGAAGTGACAGATTGCCATGCAAGGCGTCCTCGATCGTTGGAAGCCCCGATCCAAAGATTTGAGGAAATACATAGCCAATAATCCCAATCAGCACTCCGCCACATACTGGTTTCAACCATTCCGGAAATTTCCAACGCTCTATTAGAATTTCTAACTTTTCCAAGACAGTCATAAAAAGAACGGCGGCTAAAGCGGCCAGGATCCCAAGCCCAAAATACAAAAAAATCTCAATAGGATTATGGAGAGTATACGTCGGAACTGAGAATGAAGGATGGTCTCCCAGGAAAATCCGACTGATAATACTGGATGAGACGGCGGCGACAACAATCGTCGTTAAAACATTGCTTCCAAAATCACGAAGAATAACCTCTGAGGCAAACATAACCCCGGCAATGGGCGTATTAAATACGCCGGCAATTCCGGCCGCCACGCCGCAGGCTGTCAGATTGATGACACGCGATGACGGCAATTTCAAAACCTGTCCAAATGCCGAACCAAATGCTGCTCCGATTTGAGCAATAGGGCCCTCGCGACCGACTGAAAAGCCGCTGCCGATCGATAGAACGGATGCAACCGCTTTATAAAAAACAATACCCGGACGTATTTTCCCGCCGCGCAAGGCAACAGCTTTTAAGATTTCCGGAATGCCGTGCCCTTTGGCCTCCGGGGCAAAGAACGTCACTAGGGGGCCGATCAAAAGACCTGCGAATGCGGGAACCAAAATGACGAATGGAGAATGACGAATGGCCGGGTTAAAACAGAAATCTCTGACTAAAGCCACTGACTTCACAAAACCCACGACAAGGAAGCCCGTTCCTACTCCAACGAAGATGGCCATCAGCATCGGTCTTACGAAATGGGTCCCCGAATCACCCTTAAAGAATACCGAATATTTTTTATTATTCAGCATAAAATCAGTCGATCTTCTTCCATGACAATGATTTCGCTAACTACAATAATTCTTCAAGCATTAGGCTGAATTGTCAGAATCACTTGAAATCTTGGCCCTTTCAGCAGCTTGAACTTCTAGAATTTTCGCTAAAAATAATTTAACCTGTGTAGTATCTTTCAACGAATATTGAGCGGTCGTCTCCCCGTTGCCGACATGAATCGTTAGGGCAATGTCCTTTAAGGCAATAAAAGCATCTTCGTCCGTTTGATCGTCCCCGATATAAATAGGAAGCACCGACTTATCATGAAACCCTTGAAGAAGCCAAAGCACCGCTTTACCCTTATCCCAAGCAACGGGCGGCCGCAATTCATACACTTCTTTCCCTTCACGCAAATGAATATCCTTTAACCGCACATAGGGCATGACCGTTTTGTATAATGACTTCTTAAATAAAGGCTTTTTATCGGCTTCCAATCTTCGCACATGAAGACTTAAAGTAATTCGCTTGTCTTCAATAAGAACTTCCGGCATGGAAGCCAATGTTTTGCTTAATTTATCAAGAATTTGGCTGAAAACTTGACGTGATTTAGGGAAATATCCATTCTTCCAATTAATATCGGGTCCGTAGACCTCAAACCCATGGTTGCCGACATAAATAATCTTCTTTAATCCAACCCTTTGTCTCAGATCACTCAAAGCCCTGCCCGACACTATCGTCAAATGACAATGTTCGCTATTACGCAAACGGTCAAGCATAGCTTTAACTTCAGGGGCTAGAACCGCTTCTGCCGGAGTTTCGACGATCGGAGTCAACGTACCATCATAATCCAAAAACAAAAAAAGGTCTTTTCCCTTCAATGTTTCTTTGATATGCGACCATTGTTCAAAGAAATCTTTTACCTTCTCTCGCAATGTGCCTCCTCACGCTTTAAATGAAGCGTCTGCGTCGGATAGGCAAACGCAATCTCCTCCTGTTTAAAATTTTCCATTAAAGCAAAATTTATTTCCTGTTGTTTATCCATATAAATGTTGTAATCAGCCGAATTCACATAATAAACGACCTCATAAACTAATGAAAAGTCGCCAAAGCTTTGAAAATGAACCCGGTCGAGCTTAACACCTTCCATGCCGTTAATAATCGACTTTGCTATATCGGGAATCTTCTTTACTTGCTCGAACGGTGTCTCATAAGTAACACCAAATTTAAAGGCAATGCGGCGGGTCTGCATCCGCTTGTAGTTTTTTATACGGCTTTTGGTCAAGTCACTATTAGAAAATATCAGCTCTTCGCCGGAAAGACTACGAATACGAGTGGTTTTAATACCGATATGTTCAACGCTACCCAAATAATCACCATCGAGAATAATAAAGTCACCGATTTCAAACGGTTTATCCAGAAAAATGGATAAGGCGCTGAAAGCATCTCCCAAAATTGCCTGTGCCGCCAAGGCTACGGCCACACCGCCGATCCCAATACCGGCTACGAAGGTGGATATATTTATACCGAGATTGTCCAAAATAAAAATAATGGCGAGTGACCAAACAACCCAACGAGTGATACCGGCGATACTTTTCACCATTAAATCAATAGACGGATCATCCGACTTCATGCGTCTGCGATATGCCCTGCCGATTCCATAAGTGATGATTTCCTGAAGAAGTACTACTACCCGAATGGTCACGACAATGACTAATGCATAGCGAACAAACACCCGCAGTGTCTCAGAAAGATTCAGCGGAAGTATAGCGAAATAGAGAGAAACGACCGAAAACACAGGCATACCAATTTTGGATAAGAGACTAACAATGAGATTACCAAAATCCGTGTTCTTGATTGCAGCCATGCGGCTTAAGTATTTGATTAGAAATCTCTTTACAACGGAAAAACCAAGTAGAAGTACAAGAAAAGTCGCCAAAGCCTGCAGATAGGCGACTAAGGTATTCTGGAAAATGGATATACTCAACCAAGTATTCAATTGTTCGATAAAATTCATATCGCGCTCCTTTCATTGGAATTCGAAATGATCAATCTTGATGTCTTAAAAACAAAAAACCGCCTCTGATTTAATCAGATGGCGGCCCGACCATTCTGCCCCTTCGCAATTGACCTGCGGACCACTTATAAAGAATTACTTCACTGAAATACCATTCTTAAAGAAATTAAATGCTTCCTCCATACGTTCCTTACCTAAAGCATATCGATAGTCACTGAGACCCCACAGGGTTACCATGCACTGTATAACCCCAAAAAAAGCTGTACTGGATGCCTCCAAATTCATACTGTTTCTAAAATCGCCGCTCTTAATTCCTTCACTCAAAATTTTCTTTATGGTCTCTAAATATTTGCTGATAACGCCATACACTTTATTCTGCAGGCCCTTATCTTTCATGCTGATTGTGTTGTTAATCACAATAAATGAAACCCCCTTGCGTTTTTCGACATAGGAAAGATGGGACCAAAATATATTCTCGAGTTTCTCAAGCGGCTTTTCTGTTTTCGCCGCAGCCTCATCAATGGCTTTCAACAACGTCTCTTCAATATCATCAATCAAAAGACTTACTATCTCTTTTTTACCTTT
>JAEUSC010000059.1 GCA_016789035.1 Candidatus Omnitrophota bacterium | reverse complement strand
AAGGCCTTGATCCGATGGCAGGATCGCAAACACAGATGGTTCTTTTATCCCATTGGCCAAATCACCCGCCAACAGGGGCTCAAACTGGTGGATTCTAAAGGAAAAGCCAGGAATCTTACAATCAAAGGGTATACGCATTTTTAAATGAACAGCTTTTTTATACTCTCATCAGGCGTTCAAGAAACGATGAACGTGGCCAAAACTCTGGCCCGGCAGCTTCGTGGCGGAGACATCGTTTGTCTGGTCGGTGAATTGGGTGCGGGTAAGACCACATTTACCAAAGGTTTGGCTCAGGGGTTAAATATCAAAGAATCTGTGGTCAACAGTCCCACATTTATCTTTATGAACTACTACAAAGGGAAGTGCCCGATTTACCATTTTGATTTTTATCGAATCCAGAAAAATGCGGAACTGGCCACTATTGACCTGGAAGACTATTTCTATGGTGAAGGTCTTTGCGTCATTGAATGGCCGCAGAGACTCGGTGAAGCCGCCCCCGAAGAATATTTCCAAGTGACTCTTGAACATAAATCTGAGAATGAGCGAAAAATTATTTTTACGGCCCTGGGACGAAAGTATCAAGACCGGTTAATGAAAATTAAAGAAAATTTGGTTAAGGAAAAATAAGCAGGAACAGTATGAATATTTTAGCGATCGAAACATCATCTAAGAATTTCAGCGTTGCCGTATCGCAAGAAGGACGTGTGGTGCGATTTCGCAACATTGTTTTAGATAAGGTCCTGGAGTCTTCGATCATCCCTGGCATCGATGCCATCCTTAAAAAGGCCAAGATTAAATTGTCCGAAATTGACGGCTTCGCAGTTGGATTGGGGCCGGGATCATTTACCAGTTTGCGCGTAGGCGTGGCCACGATCAAGGCCATGGCATTGAGTACAGGAAAACCCGTTGTGGGAATTCCAACATTGGATGTGATTGCACAGAATGTGGCGCAGGAGAGTTGTGATGAAATTTGTGTGCTAACGGATGCCCGCCGCGCAATGGTCTATTGCGGTCTCTATGAAAAGAAGAATGGGCAAATCTCACGCCAGTCTGATTTGATGTTAACGACGATTCAAGACGTTTTAAAGAAAGTGCATGGTCAAACGCTCTATGTGGGCAGTGCGGTCGCAATTTACCGCAGCTCCATTGAGGAGGCGTACCAAAAATTTTCTAAGGATAACCCGTCTTGTCGGGCGCTTTTCTCGACGGAAAAACACTCCATCGCGCAAGCTGCAAAATTATCTGATTTAGCATATGCACGATTTTGCAAAAAAGTGTATGATGAAAGTGGTGCTTTGGTTCCTGTGTATCTTTATGCACAAGATTGTCAGGTTCAGCCACAAGCACAAACGAAATAATCTCTCATCAGGCATTTTGCAATATCGTTTTTATGCGCGTCTTCAAAGAACAGCAATCCGCCATATATCAACCGCTGTCCTATGTTTCCATAGATCTTGCGGCCATTCGTCATAATTTTCTCGCCCTTCAAAAACTCGCCAGTCAGCAGATGGTGGCCGGAGCCGGACGTCAGCTGGATTTGATACCTGTCATTAAAGCTGATGCGTACGGTCATGGAATGATCCAGGCGGCGCAAATCATTTCCGAATGCGGTGCCAAGTTTTTTGCGGTTTCGAATCTTCAGGAAGGGGTCCGCTTAAGAGAAGCAGGCTTTAAGCAGAAAATTCTGGTCTTTGAAACAACTTTGCCTGAGCTGGCCCCGGCCTTGGTCGAAAATGATTTGATTCCCAGTGTGTGCACTCTGGAGATGGCCAAGACCATGGACCAATGCGCATTTGATGCGTCGCGTCGAGTGAATGTTCATTTGAAGGTGGATACTGCGATGGGTCGATTGGGTGTACCACTCGAGCAGTCGCTCGCTTTTATAAAAAAGGTAAGACAGTTAAGAAGTCTTCATTGGGAAGGAATTTTCACGCATTTCCCATCGGCGGATACGGATGAAGATTTGACGTTAACCCAGATCAAGTCGTTTATGGAATTGATTCAGGGCTGTGAGCGAATGGGCATGCGGTTTGAACATGTGCATGCCGCCAATTCCATGGGGCTCATGGGGTATAAGAATATTTTCTTTAATCTGGCCCGTCCGGGACTTATGCTTTACGGGCTTTATCCCCATCCGGATGTTCGAGAAAAGATTTTCCTAAAGCCGGCCATGTCTGTAGTCTCGAAAATCATCTTTATCAAGAAAATCCTCAAAGGTCAGGGAATCAGTTATGGACAGTCGTTTGTGGCTGAACGGGACATGATGATTGCTGTCCTGCCGATCGGTTACAATGACGGATATTCCCGTGCACTTTCCAATAAGGCGTGTGTCTTGATTGAAGGAGTGCGCGCACCAGTGGTCGGCCGTGTCACCATGGACCAGGTCATGGTCGATATTTCCCACCTGCCTTTGGCACAGATCGGAATGCCGGCCGTCATCTTAGGTAAGGCTGATAATGGAGAGGTTATCAGCGCGGACGATCTGGCCGGTTGGGCCGGAACGATCAGCTATGAAATTGTCTGCAATCTGGGCAACCGCATGCCGCGAGTGTATTTGTCCTGAATGTCTTTTTAAATTCCTTCTTTGACTGCAACGACGGCCAGTCTCCGTGTTCAAACGAATGTGATTCCCCATAATAGCCCGTAAGGACTACAGACAATAAAAAAATGCAAAATGAGTGTTTATAAGATAGACTTGTTTTGTTATTTCAGGCCGTGTGCTTTATATAACGGATGTCTTTTACGGTTGGATCATTGGCGGCAGAGGTGGCGTTATGGAACAAAAATCGGAAAAATATTCGAGTTGGCTGCAGTATTGGGTGGGAGTGATTCATCGCATTTATATCCGTTCGATGGTCCAATGGATGGTCAGTTGGTCTGAGACGGGAAAATTGGCCAGTGGCTGCACAGTCATTATCGGCATGTGCTCCCGACTGCCAGATCTATTACCCGCGAATCTTTCGTGTTTAAGACGGGCACAATGGCCGGATCTTAAAGAAGTCATTATCGTCTTAGACGCCCCCATTAACGGCTTTTCCGAGAGCTTTGCTGTTCGCATCTGTGAAGAATTTAAAGACCTCAATGTTAGGTTCCTTTTTTATACCCGCATGCAGTCGGCCATCGCTGACCTTCTCAAACGCCCCTACGTTTATAGTTGGTTGTCCTGGGCTCTGGCCATTAAGGATGTCAGAACAGACAGTTTTTATATTCATCATTGTGATGCGTTGCTGTTGGACAACGTTTTGCAGGCC
>JAEUSC010000374.1 GCA_016789035.1 Candidatus Omnitrophota bacterium | reverse complement strand
TGACGAAATTCCCGACTGAACAATTCGACAGACTTTTCCAGCCCCCCAATCAACGGCTTATAAGTATTAGTCATCATTAATATATTCATGATTCCACCTTTCGACTGGATTTATTGAATCTCACCTTTTGATTCCCCCCTTTTTCCCAAACAAAACGGTCATATCCTTCCAAACGCAATTCAATAGCGGCCGGTTGCGCTCGCCATTGCCCCTGCCAGGAGACCTGGACATATTCGCCATCCACATCTACCGTTACTGTGACAGGACCAAAAATAGTCTGGGTCGGGCCCAACAAAAGACATCCGGTGTCCTGCAGCCATGCCTGAGGAATTCCCGAACACAAAATCAGTTGATGAGACCGCTCCTCTTCCCTCACAAACATATTTCGTATGATCATGATCCACTCTGCCGCCGCCCACACATGCTGGCCATCGCCCATACATCCGCCCTTGGTTTGAGGATGAATGGCCTCGGGCCATTGTCCCGTTGACGTTGCCAGCTGCGCAACCTTCCTGACCATCTCAAAAAATCGCCGGTCGCCGGCCCTTAACAGAACCTGCGCCAAGTGCAGTGTCAGATAGATATTAATCCCGGAGTGACTCAACTCATGATAGTAAACAACGTCGAGCAAATGGTTCTTCATGAGGAAATCAACGGTATACAGGATGTGCGGATCGTCCGCTTTCAAGAGCTGCAAAGGATAACTGGCAACCAGAGAACCTATAGATCCTGCATCCATACGGCGGTAAGGGGAGGCCGGAATTCCATCATGTCCCAGGCGTTGTCTGGCCGCCAAAAGACTTTGATTCACGGAGTTTTCCATGTCCCACATTTCCGAGAGGACTTCCTGGCCATTCTCCGGTTTAAAATCGGAGAACAACGATGCAGCGGCTTTCAGACCGGCAATAGACCAGAAATCATCCCAGAAATAAAAATCACTGGGTCCAAAGTGTTCTGCGCTGAAACCCGCCGGCAACAGGCCGGCATGATTTCCTTTGACGTCTTTGCCGACGCGTTTGTGACTTATCCAGCGGACGCCTGTCTCAACACTTGCCAGCAAAGCCGGACTAAGCGTGGCGCCGGTCATCGCGGCATAGCGCCCGATGGTCCATAGCGCCTGTCCATTGGAATCCCATTCCCCATCCTGGGAATTGAAGTATCCCGTCGGAGTCTGGCGCTTGGGATATTCGTTTAAAATTTTCTCAATATTGCGCGTCAGACCCGTGGCGAGCATGGCATACAAAATAAATGCAGCATCCCGAAACCAAAAACGCTTGTAGGTGTATGGGCCCGGATAAACCTCATGCGGCGCGTGTAGAACAAGGGTCTGCAAAGCGGTTTCGAAAAGCTTTTGAAAAAGCTGATCAGGAACTTGGAGCGCACAGCCCTGTTTCAAATGCTCAGACCATCCAATTTTATTGTATGTCCCTAAAGGCTTTTCGGATAATGCCACATCAACGATCACATCCCTCGATTGATTCGGAAGCAACTCAAAAAAAGCCGCAGAAGTCGCCATGCCGACTTGACAAGAAATTTCCTGTGTTGAACTAAACAATCGACCTAACACATCGCCCAACTGGTAATTGGAAAAGATATGCTTATCGGGGGAATTGTTGAATACCACGTCGGTCTTGCCATTAATTTGCCATCCATGGGCGTGCTCGAGTCGTTTGATCGAATCAACGGCACTGATCCCCTCCGGATTGTAAGGACGCACACAAATCAGAAGCCACGCTTTACTTCCGGCCTGAGCGGTATATGCCATCCGGCAAGTTGGAATGCCGTTAACAAGAGTCACCTGAACGGTGGACTCTAACGACGCATCTTCCTTCGTGGATAAGGTCACCACTTGAAGAGTGTCGGTTAACTGAATATGCTGGAAGACTTTTTTTATTTTTGAAGGGATCAATGCGAAGCCATTGTCTCGAATGATCCAAGCGTCAATAGACCAGCTGTCGAAAAAAGGCATGACCAAACCGGCAGGGTCAACAATGGCATAATCCGAGCAATCCGGAATGCCAACGGCCGTCCAATTTCGACAGGTCAAATTAATATTGGTTAAGTTAAAAGCGCGAGGAATAAATGCCGGATCCGTCGGAGAAAACTGGCGCTCAACCCAAAATGGCCAAACCCAATCCAGATTATTTTGAATCGCCTGACTGTTAATCAGACCTCGTGCCTGCAATGTCATACCGGAACGCAGCAATTCAGCCGGGACCCACACTTCGGAAGGGCGGGAAAACCGTTGAATTTTCATCATGAGCGCACGCGGATCCAGAAATCCGTGGGCAATAGCCAATCGGGCAATAATAAATTCCCATAATGACCAACGGTTTATTTTCATTCTTCTGCCACGACATTAAGGTTATTATTCACATGCCCCGAACCGGCCACAGCCCTTGCTTTATTCTCAATATCCATGCGGTCCTGTTGCGTTGCGACATTACCGATCAAAGTGACAACGCCGTTATCCGCGGTCACTTGAATGTTGCGCGATTGGTTGGCCACACTCACACCGGATGCAATGGCCGCTTTGGTGTCCTGGACTAATTTAGCGTCGGGGGACGGTTCTCCTTGAGCCTGCTCAATGACCTTATCAGTATTCGGGTTGCCCTCTCCTAAATACCGTGATACCGGATCATCCTTTAATTTTTCTTTTTTTTGATCAAGCGGGGTGTCGTTCATGGTCGAAATCTCCTTTTGATAATTTCTTAACCCGTGGACCAAGAGGATTTTCCTCATCAATCCACGGGCTTGTAAGTTTTATGGCCCTGTTTATACTGGCGGGACACGACGGCCAAAAAGTAAGGAGATGAAAAACAGGATTAAAGCGACGACAAATAATGCCTTGGCAATCTCAGTTGCTGTTCCTGCGATCCCACCGAAACCAAAAAGGGCGGCGACTATGGCAACGATAAGAAACGTGATCGAATAACTTAACATGGTACCTCTCCTCTCTTTTTTTCTCACTTCCACCTGGAAATGAGGAGGCCTTTTCACAAGGCCATTGTTTTTAAAGCGCCTGCTTTGCCTTAAAGTTAATAACATTCTCGGCCAGCTCATTGAGATAACCGTCGGCCTCTTTTTCCTCATAAAGGGTTTCACCGAGCAATTCGCGAATATCGTCCTTTCCTAGAAGCCCCGCATGACTCTGAGCAGTCCCATAGCCGGCTATTTCATAATGTTCCGCTCTCTGGGCCGCCCCGATGATAGCGGCATCCCGGGTGGCACATTTTTCTGTCTTGTTAATGACTTCCTGTCCCTCGGCCACAATTCCTTTCATGGCCTTACAGACCACCGCGCGCGGCTTTTGACCCAGCTTGATAAAAACTTCATCCAAGCGGTTCACATGGTCTTTGGTCTGAACCAAATGATTTTCCAGTACATTTCTAAGGTGGTCAGACACCGTTGCATCCGCCAATTTCGGCAACGCATCGACCAATTGCATTTCAGCGCTGTACAAGTCATTGACTTCCTCAATGAACAACTCGTCTAATGATTTGATCTTTGACATACGAACCTCCTTACATAGAACCTCACAAATTATTTTGTAAATTACGATAGCAAAAAGCTCATTAATGAAAGATGAATACAGAATTAAGAAAATTAAATCTTCAGGGAAAGGTCAACCACCAAAGGCAAATGATCAGACGCCAACTGGTCCAGGCTGGTTCGGGACACATACACCGAATTGACATTCAACAGAGAGTTATGAAAAATATGGTCAATCTGGCTGAGAGGATAACGGCCAAACCACGTGCTGTGCCGCCGGTGCACCGCCAACCCCTTCTGGCAATCCTGTAAATTGGCGCACACTTTCCGGTAGACAGAAGAGGCGGGCATCGCGTTAAAATCCCCGCACAAAACAAAAGGCAAGTTTTTGTCTTCCACGATGGAGCCGCACTGAGACAGTAAATCCGTTATCTGCAACATCCGTTCCTTGGGCCAGATACTCAAATGCGTATTGATGATTTGGACGGCTTTTGTACCCATCTGCAACGAAACCCACAACGCGCCGCGTGACTCGGAATTTTTTATTGATTCCTGACGGGGCAATTCGATCATCTTGACCACATTCAAAGGATAGCGACTAAGAATCGCATTGCCATAGCTGCCCTCCTGATGAAAGATAACAGGATGAAAGTGATACGACATTTCCAAATAAGCCGCGATCTTGCTGGTCTGATCCACACCTTTTGACCTGCGGCGCCCATAATCCAGTTCCTGCAGAGCAACAACGTCCGGATGGTGGCGCGCAATCACCCGCGCAATGCGCTCCGGTGAAACGGCCCCATCCATTCCCAGACAACCGTGAACGTTATAACTCATAATGCGCAATGTATTTTCGACCGGTTTGACGCGCACTTTGGGCTTCACCGGTTCAATGGCCATATGCGATAGCACGGCATTTCGCAGATCCATCGGGCGCACATATTCTTTTCCTTGTGGCTTTAAGGGAGCGTCCTGTGGCAGGAGCGCAAATGCCTGGGTCTCTTCAACCGTCATTCCCGCATGAGCGCCATACTCAAGAGGAAAACTGATAGCCTTTCCGCCTCGAGCCCAGCCCGCGATCGTAAATTCTCCGGCGTTCGGATGCCAGCACATCCGTATGACATCTTCCTTAATATCGGATAAAAACGGATGATCCTGCCCGAACACAAGGTCGGATTGCTCCGGCAGCAAATAATCACCGCCGGGCGTGTACGCCATGACTTTATCCTTCTCGTGCCGAACAAGCACTAGCGGGATCCCTAATTCCGAGACGAGCTTACGGGCAACGGATTCCGTTTCGGCAGCATTCAATTTCCTGCGGACATAAATCTGTCCTAACGGACCCATCGCGGTGACCAGCACTTCCTGGCCGTTGAAATCTTCCGGCATGATTTGCGGAGGCTCCACGCGTGTGATCTTTCGCAGCTTTAACAACCGCGCATGCGAACGATAGGTGTGGTGCCCGGTCTTGATCAAAAGACTATCTTGTTTTAGCCTGCGATTGGCCCGCCTGAACTTTTTAGTCCCATTGTCCGGTGTAGATGGCTGAGGTTGCTCCGGTATGGAATTCTTCGATTCAAATAATTGATGAACGGCTTCCTCCACGGTGCGTCCGTATTTAATAAAATAGGGCTCGGTTCTTTCCTGACCATGATCCGAATAGATCCACAAATCATAAGACCGGTATGTGGACTGTTTAATCACACGATCCAGACGGCGGATGGCCGCATCAATCCCCTTCATCGACCAGTGCGCGTAGGCCGAGCCGGGTCCCCGGCAATGCGCCTGTTCATCGTAACCCAAAAAATTCAGGTGAATGATGGGCAGCCCCCGCACAATATCCATACAAGCCCCCGTTACAATGAGCTCACGCAACAACACACACACCAGCACACGCAGCCACACAAAACGCAGCTCTTCCGAGAAAATCTTTCCTTTCAACGTTCCACGGATGCATTCAAAAAGTGCGATGAATAATTCCAGGACCAGTAGAAATGCCATACGAACAAAAATATCTATATATAAAATGAATAGAAACGGCAGAACGAGCGGATGAGCCGCATGGAAAACGCCGGACCACCCCAATTGGGCCCAGCAAAAGTGAGCTTCTTTGGCGCCTCCCGTCCAGATATTGCTATAGGCGCTTCCGCCCGAAAGAAGCCCTTGATACTCCTTTCGAACGCCAGCCTCAAATTCTTCCACATACGCGGCGTCAAACATTTTGACCATTTGCCTTCGGGACCGGTCAAAAAAACTAAACGACGGGACAATCCCCTTGATTCCAAAAAATATTTCCGCCTGAACGGCAGGTGTATTGGAAGGAAGCCCGGAATAAAACGAATGCAGCTGATACTTTTCTTTTTCGATTAGCCGCTGCATAAAAGGAACCCGACAATTTTTTAAAGACTTCTTAAACTGGGCATGGGAAAGTCCGTCGATTTGGACCAGAACCATTCCCGGTTCCGGGGCAGGAACTTTTAAACAGGATAACCGCAACAATCGAATGGCCCAATAACTGCGGCTGACGGATCTGCTGAGACGCTTGAGAAACACCTCAATACGCTGGATCATTTCACTTCCTGTAGGTTGTGCTGACGGGTTCTTCTTCCTCTGCCTCTAAATCCCTGCCCACATTCTGAGCATGAAAGATATAAAGCCACCGGTCTTCCGTGAAGACCGAGAAAAAAACCGCAGCCGCTATACCCAGGTAAACAAAGGAAAGCAGGATGCCGATCCACATTTTGGTCAAAGCACTATAGGGAGAGTATAAAAAA
>JAEUSC010000515.1 GCA_016789035.1 Candidatus Omnitrophota bacterium | reverse complement strand
AAAGGCTTAATGACCGGTTGAAAGTGGGAATCAATCTCCAGGAAACCAAGACGATTGTCAACGGACAGAATGTTGATGTGACACGTTCTGTGGGTGGCGAAGTTCAGGTAGCGGATCATATCACGCTCGGGGTCGATAAGAAGGTCTCCGGGGCGCAGGATCCGGCTCAAAAATTATCGAGCGAACCTGCCAAGGATTCCGGAATGGATGTGAGGATTAAATACAAAAAGAATTTTTGATATGGTGGAGAGCAGGGACCGGCAAAAGAATACTCGTTGACTTTTGCTTTTTTTTCTATATTATTTGTAATACTTTTTAATACTGAATCAATGATGGCTAAAAATTCTCGACTAAATAAAAGGCTCATTGTCTTTGTGCTGGTTATCAGTGCTTGGTGCTGCGTTTCTGCGTCGGCTGCGTCCCGCGGTCTGCATGTGGTTGTGACCACCAGCATCATTGAGGATTTGGTGCAAAATGTTGCCGGTCAAAATGCCACGTTAACGGTTTTAGCCGGGGCTCACAGTGATCCGCACACCTATGAACCCAAGCCTGAAGACAATGTGAAGATCGCCCAAGCGGATATCATTTTTGAGAACGGGTTGTATCTTGAACCCTGGATGGATAAGCTTTATAAAACGTCACAATCGCAGGCGCAAAGAGTCGTTGTTTCGGCGGGAGTTCCTTTGATCAAAAGTCCGAATTACCGTCATGAGAAAGCCATGGCGTCCGAGTATGATCCCCACGTTTGGCATGACGTAAGTAATGTCCGCCTTATGGTTAAAACCATCCGGGATATATTCGTTAAAGTTGATCCCCCGCGGGCGCAGGAATATCAGAGGAATGCTGAGCTTTATGATCAAGCGCTGATGGAGCTGGATCAATGGATTGCCACGCAGGTCGCTCACATTCCTCAAGAACGAAAAAAACTGGTTACGTCTCATGATACTTTTGAGTATTTTGCCCGTCGTTATGGATTTACGATTATCGGCACTGTGATTGGATCGGCCACAACTGAGGCGTCGGACCCTTCAGCTCTTGAAATGACCCGCTTGATTAAGGAGATCCGTTTAAGCGGAATAAAAACAATCTTCTTGGAGAATGCGGCCAATCCGCAGCTTGTTAAGACATTGGCCAGGGAAGCCGGAATTCAAGTGGCGCCGGAGCTCTACGCCGATGCGTTGGGGGCGTCCGGGACGTACATTCAAATGATGCGCACCAATGTCAGAACGATTGTTGAGGCCTTGCAGCCATGAAAATGAATTTCTTTCCCTACTGTGGACATCAGCATGCTCATCCGCATCAGCATGCGTTAGCCATTGAAACTTGGGATGCATGTGCTAACTATATTGGGCATGCTCAATCGGCGATCACGGACATTAATATCGCTGTTCCGTCCGGCACATGTGTCGCCTTGGTGGGGCACAATGGGGCGGGAAAATCAACATTGCTAAAAGTTGCTGCAGGTCTTTTGCCGCTTCGTAGCGGTCGTATTCAAATTTTGGGTCATCCGATAGGCCAATGCCATCAAAGGGTGGTGTATCTCCCTCAGAGAAGTGAGATTGATTGGCGTTTTCCCATCAGTGTGCGAAAGCTGGTGGGGAGCGGACGCTATGTTCATTTGGGGTGGCTTCGTTATCCCAATGCCAATGACCATAAGGCCATTGAAGAGGCCCTGAGAGAATTGGATATTTTAGATTTGGCGGAGCGTCAAATTAGCCAGCTGTCGGGAGGACAGCAACAAAGGGTTTTGTTGGCCCGCGCCATTTGTCAGGATGCCGATTTATTTTTGCTGGATGAGCCTCTTAATGCCATTGATGTTCAGACCCAGGCCATCGTTGCTCGCGTACTAAAGGATCTGCGCAAATCCGGGAAGACGGTTGTGGTGGCGACCCATTTTATTGATAAATTGTCGGCCCAGTATGACGGGGCGGTCTATTTAAACGAGGGTCGTCAGGTTCAGCCTGCCCAGGGAAATTTTACCGGTATTCCGATAGGAAAGAAATGATGCATTGGCTCTTGGAACCATTAGGGTATCAATTTATCCGGACCGCTTTGCTGGCTTCTGTTCTGATCGGAATGACCTGTTCGGTCCTGGGTGTGTTTGTGGTTCTCAAACGGATGTCGAATGTTGGACATGCCTTGACACACAGTGCCCTGCCCGGTTTGGTGGCCGCATATCTGGCCGGTATTAATCTTTTTGTGGGAGCTCTTTCGGCGGTTATTTTGACGGCTTTAGGGATCGGGCTGATTTCTGAAAATGATGAGGTTTATGAAGATACAGCCATCGGCATTGTTCCCATGGCGATGTTTTCTTTGGGTATCCTCATGATGAGTCAGGCCAGATCCTTTCGTGATCTGTCATCGATGCTATTCGGAAATATTTTAGGTGTGGGACCGTCCGAGATGTTGCTCATTGCTGTGATTACGGTGATAGTTCTAGGGGTGCTGGCTCTTTTTTATAAGGAAATTGAATTGTTTTGTGTGGACCCTAACTATGCGCGCACGATTGGAGTGCCGATTGCCAACGTCCGATTTGGGTTGCTGCTTCTTTTAGCATTGACGGTGGTTGCCGGAATTCAGGCGGTCGGTACCGTTTTGACGAGCGCACTGTTGGTGGCGCCGGCCGCCAGCGCGCGGCTGTTGACTAATCGTCTGCGCGAGATGGTCCTTATTTCTTTGAGTATTGCTGTCAGCGCAGGTTTTTGCGGCATTTACCTCTCTTATTATTTAGGATTATCTTCGGGAGCAGCTATTGTTTTTGTCTGCTCGGTTGTGTTTATCATTTGTTGGCTGGTCAAATGGATGCGGAGGTCGTAATGGCAAAATCAAAAGAAAAAGATATTCAAATTATCACCTTTAAAATGGACCGCTCATTGAAGCTTGCCATGCGCGGAATTAAAAACCGTTCGGAATTTATCCGGTCGGCAATTCTGGCGGCGCTGGACAATGTCTGCCCGTTCTGTCAAGGAACGGGAGTTTTGACCCCTCACCGTAAGAAGCATTGGAATGAATTGGTGACCCAGCACAAGATGAAAGAGTGCGGGGAATGTCATGAGCGCGTTTTGGTTTGTCACTGATCAATGGGGGATACATCATTAAAAATTTTCACTGTCATTGAAATGTCTTAAAACTGTCAGTATGATAACTGTCATGAACTTCATGAATATTTTTCAAATCCAAAGACGTTGGCTCCGGGTGTTTCTTTTAGGCGCTTTCTTTTTGGCGGGCAGTTTCTGCAATGCGTTTGCGCAGGGTGTTGTGGAGGCCGGTAAACGTGTCACGCTTCACTATGTGCTTAGTATTAACAGCGAACCGATGGAATCCACCATCGAAAAAGAGCCGTTAACATTTGTGGTAGGCAGTAAGAGTGTGATCCCGGGGCTTGAGGCGCAGCTGATGGGTATGAAAATTGGCGAAGATAAGAAGATCATTATCGATGCCAAAGATGCTTACGGACCTGTCAACAGCAATGCCTTTAAGGAAGTGCCCAAGTCAGCCTTGCCGCCTCAAACGGAATTCAAGCCTGGACTTTTGGTCGAAGCCGATGACCCTCAGGGCGGGGCGATCCCCGGTGTGGTCTGGGAGGTCAAGGCCGATTCGGTCGTGATTAATTTTAATCATCCTCTCGCGGGCCAGACGCTGGAATTTGATGTCAAGATCCTCGATATCCAATAATAAACGCGCCTAGTGGCTCGTCTTTCACATTAAGGTGAACAGCATTAAACAACCGGCATCCACCAAGTCCAAGCGGTATCAGAAATCCCTCTTTATTTTTCGTCGAGACTTGCGGTGCAACGATAACACAGCCCTGATCCGGGCGTTAACCGATTCACAAGCGGTCATTGCCTGTTTTATTTTTGACCCCCGGCAAATTGATCCGCATCCCTACCAAAGCCAGCCGGGTTTGGCCTTTTTGCTGGAATCGTTGGCAGATCTTCAAGAACAGATGGCCAAACGTCAAGGGACCCTTTATTTTTTTAAAGGGGAGGCTCATGACATTGTCGATAAGCTGATTGTTAAGGAACATATTCAGGCGGTTTACGTCAACGAAGACTATACGCCGTTTAGTACCTCGCGTGATTTGGCCATCAAGAAAGTCTGCCATCAGCATCAGATTGAATTCGACAGTTTTTCCGACGCCCTCTTAAACCCGCCCCGGTCCGTGTCTAAAGATTCCGGTGGGGTTTATACAATCTTTACGCCCTACTTTCGAAAAGCCGCCCAGTTGGACGTTCCTCCTGCGGTTAAGAATCAGCATACCAATTTTGTCTCCCAAGAGTTAGCCGTCTCTGCTGTTGGATTACCGCAACCAAATTCCAATGCAGAAGGGACGGGGCGGCGCAAAATTAAAGGCGGCCGCAAACAGGCGTTTTCTATTTTGAAAGACATTGGTGTATTGAAAGATTATGTGGATGTTCGTGATATTCCTGTGCAGGATGCAACATCACATTTGTCGGCCCATCACAAATTCGGGACGTGTTCAATCCGGGAGACGTACGAGGCGGCCAGCCGAGCTCTCGGGCGGAATCATGCCTTCATCCGCCAATTGTACTGGAGGGATTTTCTGACATACATTGCCTATCATTATCCTCATGTGTTCGGAGCGTCATTCTATCCCCAATATGATTCTTTGCGGTGGTCGGATAATCAAGAGCATTTTAAGCGTTGGTGCACAGGCATGACTGGTTTTCCCATTGTCGATGCCGGCATGAGGGAATTAAACGAAACAGGATTTATGCACAACCGCGTGAGAATGATCACCGCGTCTTTTTTAGTCAAAGACTTGCATATTCATTGGTTGTGGGGAGAACGATATTTTGCGCAAAAACTCGTCGATTATGACCCGTGCGTAAATAACGGCAGCTGGCAGTGGG
>JAEUSC010000504.1 GCA_016789035.1 Candidatus Omnitrophota bacterium | reverse complement strand
GAAATCATTGCCCCAGCCATTTCCGTCATAAGTTCAACAACTATATTCTCTGCCGTCTTTCTTATCTTTTGTGCTTGGGCTGGATCTGCCAAGGCTTCAGGAGTAATTTTCCGAATGTCCATCCGGTCAACAAGCCTTTGATGAATATTCTTTTTTAATTTTATGATTTCATCTTCTTCTGGCTTAAAAGCACTACTTGAGGCTGCCTGCCCCTGAACCCCCATTTTCTCCCAAAAATGGTCTTTAGGCTTTGTCCCTTCTGAAGATCTCTCTCGCACAACATCTGTTGATTGAACATAAATATCATCCTTACGCAAATTGTCAGCGATTCCTATAAAAGCTTCGGCAACTTTTGACTTCGGACTATCAATGACACAGGGGACTCCACGATTCAAGGCCAATCCGACGGTTTTGCCGTCAGAAGGAATTAACGAAAATATATCCAAATTAAGAGCTTCTTTAACTTCTTGCCAAGCCACCCCCCCACTACTTTGTGCCCGGTTTAGCACAAGCTTTATCATCTTCAAGGGATAATGAAGGCTTTGTAACATTTCGATGCAATATTTTATTTGATAAACAGCAAGAATGTCTGGAGTAGCTACAATCAATATGAGGTTGGAACAGTCTAAGACCGTTATCATTGACTCGCCAAATGAACTGCCGGCATCAATAATAATAAAATCGTACAATCCCGATATCTTTTTTAGGAAGGGACGGATATTGTCCGGAGTGATATGGCCGACCTGTTTCATATGTGAAACAGCGGGCAAAAATTCTAAGCCGCTAGAATGAGGACTAACGAACTTCTTAATATTGGCAACATCGGAATCGGGAGTATTTTGAGAAAAGTAATCAACTAACGAATGGCGAGGAGCTAAATTAAGCATGCGGGCCATGTCATGCCCCGCTTGGAAATCTAAATCAAGAATCAGAACCCGTTGGCCTTTTAATGCCAGTGCGGTTGCCATATTAATGGCAACGAATGTTTTACCGACGCCACCCTTGTTACTGAATACAGTGATCGTTTTGGCCATAGAATAAGATCGGTCTTTATATTACGTTTTATTTAAATCTGTCTTTTGGCTATAGACAATCGGCACAACAACAACAACATCCTCGCCCACCATATCAGAAGAGAACGTCGGATAGGGTGCCAAAATCTTAGCCGTATTCACAGCATCTTCATCAAAAATAGAATGTCCTGATGATTCTTTCACCGTAACATTAGCCAATGTGCCATCTTTTAAAATATGTAACCCTAGCTTAACTGTTCCTTCCCAACCATTCTCCTTTGCTTCATACGGATAATTGATGGCGGAAGAAATTTTTGCTTGCAAAGCTTGTGCGTATCCCGCAGAAATGACTTGATTGTCTGGGGACGATTGCGAATTGGTAGTCTTATTAGAATTCGTTGACACAACTTTTTTTGTTTCAACTTTTTCAGGAGTCATCATATCTTTTAAAATAGTCGGTGTCAATGAAATGACCAATTCTGTTTCTTGGTTAGGAACTGGTGTGCTGTTATTGCGGAATAATAATCCGACGATAGGGATTTTACTAACAAAAGGTATTCGTTTAACTTCTTCACTTTTTGATCTCTTGATTAATCCAGCCAACACTATTGTTTGACGATCCGCCAGATTTAAATATGTCGTCGCGTTTCGCGTTAAGAATGCAACTTCATCCCCCTGCGCGTTTGAAGCATCCACATCGCTGACCTCAACATTCAATTCTATTTCGATTCTTCCATTCTTTATTGTTGGCGTGATATTCATATTCACACCATATTGTTTAAAAGTTACATCTTCGGTAACTGATCCGCCGGAATTATTAAGTGTAGTCTGCTTTATGGGAATTTCTCCCCCCACCAGAAAGCTTGCCTCTTTCCCACTTACAACTACAAGACGCGGCTTAGAAAGAACCTTGGCTTTTCCCTCTTTGATAAAAGCATTAACCGTGTTAACAATGGCTTGGGCTCTGTTAAAATCTCCTATTTTAAAGAGATCACCGAAGCTACCATCTGTTGTTGGCAATGTTTCCTGAAATCCGACAGCGAAATCGCTCGTGCCCACCCCGTCCTTGCCAGTGCCCCAATTAAAGCCAAGATTTCGGGTTAGGCTTTCATTAAGCTCTGTGATCTGAACGTCGATTTGTATTTGATCCTGGTAAACTTTTTGCTTAATCATGTTGATGACAGATTCTTCGAAAGCCTCCAAAATCTTATCCATCTTTTCTTTGTCTTCTTCCTCCAACGCCCCCGTGACAATGACCCTGCCTTCCAGAGAATCCTCATCAATTGTCACTCCATGAATTTCTGCTTTTTGAACCAATTGGGCGATTCTCGCTTTAACGACTGAAAGATCTTCACTTACAACTCTAATATTTATTGCCCGTTTACCATCCTCATCCCACACAAATAAAACTGTTTTTCCAGGCTCTTTGGCCATGAGAGTTACTTCTTCTGCTTGGGCATCGGAGACATCTGCTATTTCGGGATTGGTGATTGAAAGTCTGGCCAAATTTTTGACTTTGACGGTTTGTATGTCTCCCGTGACCATTTCGATATCTTGGGATCCATCATAAATTTTCGCTTCTACTCTATTAAGCAACACTAATGGCAAGGCCATTGTCATGATAAGTGCGACTGTGAACTTTATCAAAAATCGGTTTGCTGTCATAAATTTATAGCTCCTTACCGCCTCTAAAAATTTGGATATAAGGTTTAGCTTCTTTGACATCAACAGACTGAACATCCGTCTTTTTGCTCTTTCCCCAATCCATTCCCGATCCGACACCGATATCAGCACCTTGGTTTTGAAGAACATAATCTGCCAATGTTTTCCACGTTGACGTTTTAATCTGTTCGTTTTTCTTTTCAGTCGGTGATCTCAAAGCTAGCTGAATTCTTCCGTTTTTCTCAACAAAAGACATAAAACCAGCTTCCTGAGGCTCAACAGCAAATGTAATTTTCAAGCTGTCTGCCATTTGCTGATCATCATATGCTCCGCGGTCATCCAGATTAGTATTGATTGCCAAAATCTGAAGGTGCTGAAAAACCATGACTGTTACCACATCGATTTCCGCCATTTCATCAGCATTCTTTCCTTTGGGAATATTAAGCTGCGCAATCACATCAACGAAATCACCAGGATCAACTAAACCACCAACAGCAGATAGGGATTCAATCAAAACGGTCACAGCTCTTTTTCCTGGCGGAGTTCTTAAAGCTAAGGATGGCTTTCGAACCTTTTCGTTTTCGCCTGATCCTCCAACAGACATATTTTTCGCAGCGGCTTGTGCAGCTGCGATTGCCTGTTGTTTAATTTCTTCTTGCTGCTGCTTCATGGAAACAATTTCTTGAGTTAAAGCATCAACTCTTTCCTGGCTTTGCTGCTGCAACGTCATAAATTCCTGCTGCTTAGCTTGCAATTGCTTATTCATTAATGCGCGTTCTGTTTCGATCTTGTTTTGTACATATCCTCCGGTTGTAACAGCCGCAACGATGCCAATACCAATTGCAAACACGATAATTAAAATTTGTTTCTTATTTTCTGGATTCATGTGAAGGTCTCCTGGTTTCTCCAGCCCTGATAACTCTATCGAGTTGATTTTCCACTATTTCAGCAGTTCCTCGTTAATTTTAATGTTTGTCTTCGCAGCCAACTTATTTAGATGATCCAAAACAACTTCCTGTTGTTTTTGTAACGTTAACGATTTTATCAAATCATTTTTTATGGACAAAAACGGTCGGGGAGAACCGCCTCTTTTTTCATCTAGCTTCACTATATAATAGCCTGCGGGCCCTTTAAAGACGCCGCTGGTTTTTCCTGTTTCAAGGGCTGTAACAGATGCGCTCATTTGTTCGAAAGGAAATTTTGAAATCCAACCGAGATCACCTCCTTTAGAGGAGGAGGAAGATTTGGACTTTAGTTTCGCGATCTCAGTAAAATTGGCTCCTTGAAGCAGTTGGACCAATATATCTTTAGCTTCGCTCTCAGTGGGAACCATGATTTCTCGCACTTTCCATTCATTCTTAACAACAAAATTTTCTTTGTTTTTATCGTAATATTCTTTGGCTTCGTCTTCCGTGACTTTAATATCTTTGGTTAACTGCGTAGCCACTTCCTGGACTAAAAGAGTTTTGCGAAAATCCTCAACGGTTTCTTTTAACTCTTTTTGATTAGCAAGACCTGCTTGTTCGGCATCTTTAACTAAGAGTTCTTGTCTAATCAGTTCTTCCAAAATAAGTTTCTTTGAATTTATGTCTTTAGGATCAAATTCAGGTAAAATTTCTTTTAGTTTGGTGAGCTTTTCATTGAAGTCTTCGACAGATATAGACCAACTGTCAACCGATGCTAAGATATTAGAGGGTAAGGCACTACTGCTAGGTTTTTGGTCGGCTTTTGGATTTACTGTGGTCGTAGAAGCGTTATTGGTGGTGGAACTTGCTGATTTTTGAGAACTGGTTTGCGGAGTTGATTGCTTAGAAGTTGATTTGTCGTAAAGTGCGGCGATTTTATCACAACCAGTGAGAGCCCCCAGCAAACATAGAAAAACAACCACATGGTATCGGCCCATGAATTTCTTATTCAAATACATACCCTCTTCTCCTTAACTGTAAATTGTAAATTCCCACAAAGTATACTCTGCTACTGTGAGAAATGCAAGCTACTAAACTCTTATAACAGTACTTTATTATTGATTAATTCTTTAAATCTTTCCATTGCATACAGACTCGCATTATCTTCGTTTTCTTCACATAATCTAAGAAAAATTTTAGCTACTTCTTCTTTCATAACATATTGTCTTGGAATACTTTTTAAACCAATAATTATTTTTTCCAAATCAGATTTTGAAATGGCCCCTTTGGTAGGGTTGCCAAAGTTAACTCTGGAGCTTTCGGTAATTTTGTTATTAGAAATGTGAGCTGATGAGTCTGCTTCTGATAAAATATTCCGAAGATTCTGCAATGAAGTGTTAATAAGAGATATTGTGTGGTGGTCTTTGGTTGGAATTGACATAAAATCTAAATCAGAGCTTGTATCGCTTCCTTTTCTAATAAAAGTTCATCAAGAGTTATTTTTATTTTATTTTTTGCGAAAGTATTGTGCTCAAGTCCCTGAACAATTTCCCAATTTGATCCGTCGCTCTTAATAGGAAACCCAAAAATTAGCCCTTGGGGAATGCCATAGCTGCCGTCAGAAGCAACGGCTACGGAGAAAAAATCTCCAGATGGAGTCGGTTGAATAATATTTCGTACAGTATCCACAACGGCATTGGCAGCCGATGCTGCAGACGAAGCACCTCTGGCCTTAATTATTGCGGCACCTCTCTTTTGTACGCTTTCAATGAATGTGTTTTCCAACCAGGGAAAGTCTTTAATTACTTCAGTAACCGGACGCCCCTGTATCTTGGCATGGTAAAAATCCGGAAACTGTGTGGCTGAATGGTTGCCCCAAATTGCCACATTCTTGACTTCGCATACAGAAACACCCGATTTTTGCGACAACTGTGCGACGGCTCGGTTCTGATCCAACATTGTCATTGCAAAGAAATTCTTGGGATTAATTGCAGAGGCCACGCTTTTGGCAATAAAGGCGTTTGTATTGCAAGGATTTCCAACAACCAAAACGCGACAATCTTTTTTTGCATTCTGTGCAATGGCCTTGCCCTGTTCAATAAAAACACCGCCATTGATTTTAAGCAGATCACTGCGTTCCATTCCATCTTTTCGCGGAACACTGCCGACCAACAAGGCCCAATCAATGTCTTTGAAAGCTTCATTGGGATTGCTTGTCGCTTTTATTGACTTTAACAATGGAAACGCACAATCTTCCAATTCCATAATAACCCCACTCAAAGCGGGGAGGGCCTTTTCTAACTCTAAAAGCGATAATTCTACTTCTGCTTCAGAACCAAACATTTGGCCCGATGCAATTCTAAAAAGTAATGCGTACCCAATCTGTCCAGCGGCTCCGGTAACCGCCACTTTTATACATTTTTTTGCCATAATCCCGCTCCGTTTAATCGTCTTAAATAATTGAATCTATTCTAAACAGATTTACGAATTCCCGGTAAGACTTTTTGAAATATTTTCATGTCTCGAAGAGAAATGTCTGCAGATAATATTTCTTCTTTATCGTCTGTGGCGCGGGCTAAAATTGCACCCCAAGGGTTAATAATCATACTGTTTCCATAGGCCATAATGCCCCGGGCGTCTTTGCCGACCTGGTTAGGTGCCAAAACGTAACATTGACTCTCAATCGCCCGAGCCCGCAACAAAATTTCCCAATGAGCCTGGCCCGTAACTTGGGAAAAGCAGGAGGGGACCACCAATATGTGGGCGCCTGCCAGCCGATATTCTTGGAAAAGGGAGGGGAAACGTAAATCGTAACAAATCGCCATTCCGACACAAAAATCCTGAACTTTGCAGATAACCGACTTTTTTCCCCTTAAGAAACAATTAGATTCATTGACTTTCTTTCGGCCTATACTTGCATCAAAAAGATTTATTTTTTGATATCGAGAAATGATCTTTCCTCGGG
>JAEUSC010000363.1 GCA_016789035.1 Candidatus Omnitrophota bacterium | reverse complement strand
GGCAAATACGAAAAATTTGATCATAAGACCGGAAATGAAAAACTTTTATTCAAATTAGACTGGAACGCACATGAAAATCACAAACTGAGTTTCCGTTATAACAGACTGAGAGCAAGCCAGGATAAACCGCCTCATCCATTTGTATTGTCACCCGGCGGCCGCGGGCCAAATGAAAGCAGTCTGCCATTTCAAAACTCCGGTTATGAGATGAATAACGGATTAAACTCTTTTGCCCTAGAGGCCAATAGCCACTTCTCCAAATACACCAATCGATTTTTTGCAAGCTACAGCCGCTTCCGCGATTTTCGTGATCCGTTCAGCAAACCATTTCCAACCATTGATATTGCGGAAAACGGTGTGACCTACACCACTGTTGGCCATGAGCCATTCTCCATTCACAATATCCTTGATCAGGATGTCTGGCAGTTTACTAATAACTTCAGTTATTTTACGGGTAAACACGTGATGACTGCAGGAGTTAATTTTGAATATTTCGGATTCTTCAATTCCTTTAACATATTCCGGCACGGCGTTTTCTTCTTGCCGTATGGATGGTTTCCGGGTACCGCGAGGTTCAGTTCCGTTGCAGATTTCCTGGCAGCAACTGATCCCGGTAATCCCAGCCAGGCAGATTTCAATTCTTTCGTAGCAGGCGACGTACCTTATAAAGGCGAAGATATCAATGTGGGTCAGCTTGCCTTCTACATCCAGGACGAGTACACCCTTACCGACAAACTGAAATTAACAGCCGGCCTGAGGGCGGATATCCCAATGTACTTCACGGAGCCCAAAGCTAATCCGTTTTCGACGGATTCGATAGTTGCCCGAGACGAGAATGATAAAGTAGAGGATGTTGACCAGGCCAGATTACCGGGCGCATCGCCTCTGTTTTCACCTCGTGTTGGATTCAACTATGATCTGAAGGGAGACCGGTCAACGCAATTCCGCGGCGGTACAGGCATTTTCACGGGACGGCTCCCGTTCGTTTGGATTGGAAATGTTATTTCTAATCCCGGCGCCAACCCCAATCTCCCTGGACAGGGCGCAGCAGTACCTGGAAAAGATTCCGGCGACGAGATCCTCACACAGTCGTTCGATGTTAACGCAATGGTTAAAGATTTTAAATGGCCACAGGTTTGGACAACAAACTTAGCCGTTGACCACAAATTGCCCTGGGACGTTTTGGGTACATTGGAATTCATTTATAGCAAAGACATCAACGCGGTTTATATGAGAAATGCGGACCTCGCTTTACCCGTTCGCACGTTGGCAAGAGCCGGGGGAAGACCTTATTATGGCGGAGGAGGAGCCAACGAGCTTAATCCGGATGGCGGCGCCGGAATTTATATCATCGACAACTCGAGCAAGGGATACAGCTACAATATCACGGCACAGTTGAAGAAAGCATTTCCATTCGGCCTTAGTTCCGGTCTTGCCTATACTTTCATGGAATCAAAAAGCCTTATGAAGTCCACAGAAATAGCAAGCGTGTTGTGGGCTGAGAACCCTGTTCAAGGCGATCCCAATAAACCGGGACTCAGCAATTCCGAATTTGGACAAAGACATCGCATCGTGGGTTACGGAGCATATCAGTACAAGTGGAATAGTATGACCTCGACCAGCGTCGGCCTCTTTTTTGAAGTCGCCGAAGGTAATACATTCCTGGGAGCAGGCGGAAACCGATACTCTTTCGTCTATGCGGGTGACGTCAATGGCGATGGTTCGGCCACCAACGATCTGATATATATTCCTAACGATGCGTCAGAGATTAATCTCGTTGATATTCCGGGCGGGATGACTGCGGCTGAGCAATGGACAGCCTTCGATGCTTTTATTAAGCAGGATGATTATTTGAGCAAGAATCGCGGGAAAATCGCAAAACGATTTGGCGCAGTCAACCCTTGGTACAGCAACATCGACCTGAAATTAATGCAGGAGTTCAGATTCAAATCCCAAACGCGGACTCACACGATGCAGGTCAGTTTAGAT
>JAEUSC010000488.1 GCA_016789035.1 Candidatus Omnitrophota bacterium | reverse complement strand
ATCCATCGGGAATGATGCTGACGGATGTACGCAGAGATTTCATGAGATGCCCGGGCTAAAAGCAAAAGCGTCCACCCCGCCATTGCCAGAGCCACAAATAAAAGAGCTGCCAGAACGTCCGTGATTGTTCGGAACTTTGAGCGAAGCGGCTTGCTCATAAATACCGGTGCAGAGCCTCGCTGCGAAGGCGAACCCTTTTGTCCATGCCCCATCACGTTTAACATTAAATCCGGATTAGCTATTTTGGGTGAAATATCGAGCGGCCGCTCATCGAAGGACGGAACATCAAGATTATCGGCTACGATACCAAAATAATCTTTAAAATAATCCCGCCACATGTGATAGTCTTCGGCTGAAAGACCCTTCGCATCCTGAGCTGCAAGGACAGCATCATGAGCATCTTCCATGACCCGTCCAAGCTGGCCTAACACATCAAGATCATCAACACTCATCCCGTACAATTCAATAAGAGTTCTAACAAGTTTCTCCAACGTTTCAAAGAATTCGGCTGGCTGTTTTGAACCATCAAACAGTTCATCAATTTCCTTCTCAGCGATTTTGACAAGCCATCCCTTTAATTCGGCTTTAGCTGCGAGCTTCTCATATCCGGCTTTACGCCAACGCACCGCCTCATTTAACCATTTTTCATAAGAGAGACTGGCGTGCGCACGTTCCGGCTCAATTGTAGACGGCACTGGCTTCTCAAAAAACCAATCGGTCTTTAAAATCGTCAACACACTTAAGAACATTCCTACAATGATCCAGTACCGATGGCGCTCCCCTTCGAACTTCTGGGTTACCCATTGTCCGATACGATAAATTGCAATGCCCGCCGCCACGGCACTCAAAGCGATCAAAAGCGCTATGGCAGAGGATGCATCAGGGGAAGGTTTATCATCCACCGGCCGGGAATCGCTGGACACTTGATCAGCCAGATCCTTCCAAAATGCATTGGACCAGCCGCCCGTCACGTCCAGCTTGAGATCAATCAAATGCTTTGTTTGGCGATGATACTGTCTCCACGAAGGGATATTGGCCAACTTATAAAATTGTTCTCTTCGCTCGGCCTGATGTTGGCCATATTTTTGCCGGGATCGCTGTTTATAATCCCGCAGAGTATTGTGGATATCACTGATCAGCCGTAAATGCAGCTGCGGAATTTTGGCCTCGCCCCAGAGCCCCAACCGCATCGGATAAAGAAATTCGACAATAACAACATCCCCACGCTTAACGGCATATGTCTTGGGTCCATAATACGGCTGGCCTCGAGTTTGAGCCTCTCGAATCGTAAATTCTCGGAGTTCTTGAAGATCGCCTTTCGACGATATAAATTCGACAATAGATCTTAAGTACTCATTCATCGGCTTCCAGCGGTAAATCCTCGCATGATCCAATTGCGGCTGGCCTGCCTTAAGAACCTTTTCCATATTCTGATTTCTTAGATTGAAGTCCAACAGAAAATCATCGCCAGAGATAACAACAGCATCGAATCCTTGGGCTCTCAACCATTGCCTAAACTGATCAGCGAAAATCGATTTTCCTGCGGCTCCCAGCCCATCAATGGTTACAATGCTTCCTCTGAAAATGCGTTCGCTTATGAATTCAGCGATCGGACTAAAGTTAACCGGCAACCGATCGCTTTCATCATTCAAATGTTGATCATCAGCCTTTGCTGCTGAGCTGGCCGATTTATCGTCGTGACGTATATCTAAGACAGCTGAAATCAGTGGATGTTTTGAATCAACCGCAAACACAATTGCGGCCTTGATGTCATTGGCAATGTTAATCTCATTGACCATCCATTCAAATAAAGCAGGGATGCTAGCGTTATCCGCCATGTGTATCTTAAGCACCTCCCTTTTCCCAAGAACATCTTCCTCTAAAGAACGGAAAATCAGTACTTCATTGAGAGAATTGTTCCGGATGATCCTAAAATAAACTTGCGTATCATTATTGTCCTTCTTCCTCAAATCGCTAACAATGAGACGTATTAGCCAAAACGCATCAATAAGCTTTGCGTCGATCTCGGACGGTCGAGATTCTTCCCAAATTTTCGTTGGATCGATCGAAACAACCGCTAACCGACGGATAAACGATTTATCAAAATACTCAGCTGCACTGGCCCATTTTCCATCTTTCTTAACCATCATTAATAAATATTGGACCTCGTTAACGATTCGAGAGACTGAGATGTGCCGAGACACATACTGATACGCACCAAAATCTGTAACCAGAATCAAGTTTCCGTCGAGATTGACTGCAAAATTCTCCAAATGCCAATCATTCGCATCTTGATCATGCCCGATAAACCCGTTTTGCAGAACCCAGATGGCAATGCGTATCAATTGACCCACAATTTGCACTCTTAATTGCTCAACGCTGATTTCTAACTTTTGGGCAGTAGCATAGATAATGTCATCGCTTCTCATAAAATACTCAAGCCGCATGCCATTCAGGTTTTGGAACACGACCGCTCTTAAAGGATATGCAGCCTGGGTAAAGTTTTTAACTTCATTGTAGAGAGAAAATTGACCTTCTGCTTCAACGATACCCAGGGGCTGGGCCATGGGAACGCCAGGCCTCCACAACTTCTTGGCAATGGTCCAATGCGTCTCTGCAATCCAATCTCTGTCTTCTAATTCACCCGGTATTTTAATTTCGTATTGATTATCAATCACAAAGCGCCGAAATGATGCGGAACCTGCATCGACCCGAATTCCCTTATAAATAATACTTTCCTCGCGTGATGAAGTCTGGGAATCGAACCGGCCTCTTCTAAAAAGCATGGAAACATAGACCTTTTCGTACTCAATAATCTCTCTAATTTTGCTTAACAAAGCCAAAAATCTGCGCAACTCATGACCATCACGTAGAATTGCAGCCAAAGGACCTAATTGCGACTCCACTAAGGAATCAAAATACAGAACATTAACATTCACCGATAAATCTTTTAATTCTTCGATTGTCTGGTCAACTCTTTGGACCAACTCTCGAACAGATTCCGGCTCCGCGACAATGGCGGGAGTGGCAATAGCTAATTCAATAAAGTCGCGCATAAAGGATACCTGCTCTTCCTCATTATCAAAATTTAAAATTTCCGCTGACCTTCCCTTCAACAAAGTCCAAACTCTGGTAAATAACTCTCTAAGCTCGTCATTAGATAATGCGGATTGCGCTTGAGAGCCATCCCGAGCGTTGGGTTCTAGCGGCGAGCTGGAAGACCGCAACGGCCGGACTTCAAAGACAATGCGGCCATTTTTTCCTTGGCCCGTTTTATAAAGGTGATTATGCATTTTGTGATTATGTTTGAGTAATTCGAATGCATTGGGAAGACCTGTATGCGGCTCAATGCTGATTGTCTTGGCAAACGGCAGAGCAAAAACCACAAGATGCGGGATGGAACGGTCGACGGAAACATTTACACCGGCACCCACATGACCGAGGACCAGCCGCGCGGTTGCCATATCATTTCCTGAACGCTGCAAGTCTGTCTGCACGTTATCAAATTCATTGCGACCTAGTGATTGCAGGATCCGTAAATCAAAGTCCGTTCCTTCAACGGATCGCGTTTCTCCGGTCGGTTGATTCTTATTCGTAAAAATTCGAAGAGCCGGGACTTGCAACTTTGCTTCCCGGACCTGGTGTTCCGTCTCAAATTCAAAGAACGGATGTAAGGAAAACACCATGGGTGTCTTCTCACGATTGAAGTTGATAAAGCTGAAGTTAACGGCAAGTGAATGGCGCTTAAGGTTGTATCCTACCTCGTAACGGAAGTCACCCCATGATTTGATATTGTGATAATGAGGATGCGCCCGGTCCGTAAACCTTCGGCTGTCAAATATCAATCGAACAGCTGCGCTTTGTTGGCCCTGCCAAAACTGCGAGACTTTCCACGGAACACTCCAGAGAAATCCGTGCATCGGATCCTTGCCCCAAGGCCATTGTTCCCAACCGCTGAGTTCAATGCGTCTGACGCCACGCCCAAAATTCAAATGCGCACGTTTTGTTTGCCCTAAATAATTTTGGTTAGAAATATCAACGGCGTTGCCGGATGGACCGGCAAATGGGGCCAGAATAGGAATTCCTTTAGCAGGAACCATTCCTTTGAGATATTCAACAAGATCATCGTCAGTGACTGGTTTAATCAAATCTCTTCCTCGCCACGTCATACGTATCACCATCGCACCAAGCGTAGAAACCGAGACGTCTAAATCTGTGGACTTAAGGCGATAAATTCTGTCTTTAATCGGGGAGCTTGTGTCCCCGCCGGACCTTGACGGCGATAGCTGTTCAGGGCTGGCCGGAGTCTCTTTAATCGTCCGCTCCTGGAGCGCCTTAAATTTCTCTTCAAAATCCTTAATGCCATGCTCCAATGTCTTCGCGTCAGGCAGTTCAGACAAAGGAATGTCTTTAATGTCTTTGTAAGCCTGGAACCTTCCGTTCTCCAATAACTTGGAAAATACCAATTCAAGATTTTCCATCTGATCCGGTGTGACAACAACATACAAAGGAAGATTGCGCGCGAGCACGGTGCGCAGGACGGACATGATGTTTTTAGCAATGAAATTTTCCTGGATAATCCTGGAAAACTCTTCATGAACATATTGCTTCAATTCAAGATTGCGCGGATTATTCAGATAAGCGCGCACTTGAGCCAGGGCCGTCGGCATTGGCATTGTTTTATCGAAATCCTTCAAGATCAAATCAAACAGCAAGCGGTGAATGTTCAACAAATCGATCACATCGTCCGAGCCGCGTTCCTGGCTTAGGAATGTACTGATCTTCTCTTGATCATTATCATGGATTAACTCATCCAAAGTGGCATAGAGCTCTTGGGTCCGTGGGCTGCGCGGCAATTGACCCATGCGCAACCAATACTGCTGGAATTCCAGATTATGGATGACACCATCAAGCAGCGAAGCATAGACATCGGAAAGGGTCTTGCCGCCCCGGTAGACGGTCGGCTTCAGATACTTAGGAAGGAAGTATCGGTATAACCGTCCATAATCAACCAGGAGCATATTAAAACGGCGAACAAAGTCATCTTCCAATCCGAAAATAAATGCATGTTCAGATAGCCCTTGCGATTGTCGGACGCCAGCTTCACTGATCCAGTCCGAACTACCCAGAAGGATTTTCTCTTCCCTGGCCGCCCGCAGGAGCAGCTGTTTAACAAGATGATTGGGATCCGACGGAAGACTCAAAAGCACCAACTTCTGGCTATCAACAAAATGTTGTCCAGGAGATTCTTGGCCAGCCGCTTGCTGATTTTGTTCAACATTTTCGCCAAAAGAATCATTCGGTAACAACGATAATGCGGCAAGGACGATCCAACGCAATATCGAAGAAGAGGAGGATTGATGGTCATCCGGGATGATTTTGCCGGCATGCAACGATTGAATTTTAGGATGCCTCTTTAAGTTTGGCCTTTGCTTTATAAGATCCAAGACAGCCGTATCCCGCCGTGACCATTCCTTTGTGAGTATGAAACCCCAAATTCTCAAACTTTGAATTCGTCCCCAGGACGAAACAAACGGAATTTTGGATTCAGCCAAAAGCTCCAAGACTTCGGCAGTTTTTTCTGTCACCTCAATCCAGCCAAAAATACCAGGCCTATACTTATTAACAACTTCTGTAAGGTATTCATCAGGATCCGGTGACATCGTCTGGATCTCACTTGCCATTCTTGGCCGCGGCCCGAACCAAACCATATCACCTTTGATGATGTTAAAAATCTGAAGGAGCTCATCGATACCCAAAGGCCTCATGATTCTCCCCATCCCTGTGAGACGTCTTTGAGACGGATCCGCCTCATTAGTAAGTGTTCTAAACTTCCATACCTTGATTTTACGGCCCTTATATCCCAGTCGTTCTTGAATAAAAGTAATCGGCGCCCCTGAGGATAACCATATAAAGAACGCAATGCCACCAATAGGGATCAGAAGCAGCGGCAATAAGACACCCGCAGTTAATCGACCGACAGCTCTCGATATTGACGATCTAACGGGAGACGACCCGTCATCATCTTTCTCATCAGCACCTAATCCTCGGCGCTTGGAATATAGCTCAGATTTTATGACAAATGAAAGACCATCACCCGCTGTTAACGGCCCAACGCTTGAAGTTAAACTGATTGATGAAGATGCCATTTCTGGATTCGGTTCCAACTGCGGTTTGGATTCTTGGCTTGCGATGGAGCTAAATAGATTCTTGATACTTTCCTGAACCACTAATCGAGTATGGCCGTACGGGATTTCTTGAGGGTACAATACTAAGTGAGAGACCGTTCCTGCTGGAGGCGCCGCTCGGCTTTCCAAT
>JAEUSC010000475.1 GCA_016789035.1 Candidatus Omnitrophota bacterium | reverse complement strand
ACCTGTCAATCCGATCCGTGTAAAAGACAAGATCGCCGGTGCTAAAAAATATTATGAATATCACGACCGTTGTTTATTTTGCGATCTCATCCGTCAGGAAAAGGCCAGTGGTCAGCGGGTCGTTGTTGAAACAGATCATTTTTTAGCCATCACTCCGTTTGCGTCACGCTTTCCGTTTGAAATATGGGTCTTGCCGAAAATCCATGCCTGCGATTTCGCGCAAAGTTTGGCTGGTTATGAAAGGGATCTCGCCAAGATGATGAAGGAAGTCCTTCGGCGTATTAAGGTTGGGATGGAAGATCCCGCATACAATTATGTCGTTCAAACCGCCCCGTTTTGTTTGGAGAATGCGGGAGGTACAAAATACCGTACCATTGAGCAAGATTATCATTGGCATCTGGAAATATTACCGCACATTTCCAGAGTGGCTGGATTTGAGAAGGGAACGGGTTTTTATATTTGTTCGATTCCGCCGGAAACTACGGCAAAGTTCCTTCGCGAGGTAAAAATTTAAAGGTGAATAAGCCCCGGCTTCCTAAGTTTGGCCTGAGGTTTCGGGAGCCGAAAGGTTTTTAAAAAGGTAGCTAAATATGCCAGAATTAAGACGTGAACCAATCGTTGGACGGTGGGTAGTGATTAAAACGGATCCCGAGTTGTTGCCGGGGGACTTTGAAAAAGAAGATCATGCGCCTCATCGGCAAGCGACTTGTCCGTTTTGCGCAGGAAAAGAAAATTTAACTCCCCCGGAAATCGAAGCTGTCCGTTCGGAAGATTCCAAACCTAACGGTTCCGGCTGGAAAGTGCGGGCGGTACCAAATAAATTTCCGGCTTTAAAAGAAGAGGGTGCTTTCGAAAAAACCGGCATTGGAATGTATGACATGACAACCGGTATCGGCGCTCATGAAATCATTATTGAGACACCCGATCATCAGGCGCAATTGCCTGATCTGAGTCTTGAGGATTTGGCAGATGTTTTAGATACATACATCAGCCGCGCCAAGAAATTGGCTAAACAGAAGAGATTTAAGTATATTTGTCTTTTCAAAAATTTCGGTGAGTCTGCCGGGGGTTCAATTGAACATGCCCATAGCCAGGTCATCGCTCTTCCCATGGTTCCGAAATTTGTAGTTGAGGAGCTGGAAGGTGCCAGAAATTATTTCCGCTACCGCGGCCGATGTATTTTTTGTGATATGATCCATCAGGAGCATCAGGACAAAGAACGGATTATTGTCGAGAATTCCGACTTTTTATCATTCTGCCCGTTTGCCCCCCGTTACGCCTTTGAAACATGGATCATTCCGAAAAAGCATGCGTCGGATTTTACGACCATCTCGTCAGGAGAGAAAAAAGAACTGGCGAAAATGCTGAAAGATATTCTCGGAAGAATCAGAAAAGTGCTTTCAAATCCGGCCTATAATTTCTTTTTGCATGTTGCGCCCAATGATTATGATTCTCCAGAAAGTTATCATTGGCATATCGAGATCATTCCTAAACTCACCCATTCGGTTGGGTTTGAATGGGGGACGGGGCTTTATATCGTTCCTACTTCTCCCGGTGCCGCCGCCCGGTGTCTCAGGGATAACTGAAACTTGATTTTGTGATATCTGAGTGTTTGGCTGGAAGAAGAAGAGCTAAACATCAATATTGACAAATTCGAAGTTCTCGGTATCATTGAAAAGTTCATTAAGGCGGTTCGTATTTCACCAGTGTTGATGGAGATGTTCCATCAACTGTTTTTTTATTCAAGGAGGATGCAATGGCTATAAAAGTGGGTATTAACGGGTTTGGTCGTATCGGTCGCATGGTATTCCAGGCGATCTGCGATCAGGGTCTTTTGGGTAAAGAAATCGACGTCGTGGCTGTTGTTGACGTATCTACCGACGCTGATTATTTTGCCTATCAAATCAAATATGATTCCGTCCACGGGCATTTCAAGCATAAGGTGACAACAGAAAAAAGCAATGCCGCTAACGCTGAAGCCGACATCATTGTGGTCAACGGACATAAAATCAAATGTGTTGCCGCAACCAAGAATCCGGCCGAACTTCCTTGGAAAGCCTTGGGAGTCGATATCGTTGTTGAATCAACCGGATTATTCACGGAAAGCGAAAAGGCTGCTGGCCATCTTCAGGCAGGTGCTAAGAAAGTCGTCATTTCCGCACCAGCTAAGGGCGATGTAAAAACCATTGTCATGGGCGTAAACGAAGGCGAATATGATGCAGCCAAGCATAACATCATTTCAAATGCCAGCTGCACAACCAACTGTTTGGCTCCGCTCGTGCATGTGTTATTAAAGGAAGGCATCGGAATTGAAACAGGTCTGATGACAACCATTCATGCTTATACAGCCACACAGAAGACTGTTGACGGTCCTTCCAAGAAGGACTGGCGCGGCGGTCGCGCAGCAGCGCTTAACACGATTCCTTCCACGACAGGCGCTGCCAAAGCTGTTGGTGAAGTTCTTCCGTCCACAAAAGGCAAATTGACCGGTATGTCATTTCGCGTTCCCACAGCCGACGTATCGGTTGTGGACTTGACCTTCCGCTCGGTGAGAGACACATCCATCGAAGAAATTGACGGCTTATTAAAGAAGGCTTCCGAAACATATATGAAGGACATTTTGGGGTATGCGAATGAAGAATTGGTTTCGACAGACTTCATTCATGACAGCCGCTCTTCCATTTATGATTCTTTGGCCACAACCCAGAACAACCTTAAAGGTGAAAAGCGTTTCTTTAAGATTGTCTCCTGGTATGACAACGAATGGGGTTATTCCAACCGCGTTGTTGATCTGTTGAGATACATTGCCAAGAAGTAAGATAATTAGAGTTACGAGATCGAAACGCCCTGTTTAAAAGACAGGGCGTTTTTGTTTAATACAAATCTATTGCCGTTGAAAATTTCGCTGCGTAAAATATCCGCCATGTCCTCATATTCCAAACACAGTCCCGGCAGCATCGGGGAAATGATTTCTGTCGCGCTTCCCATGATGGTTTCGTTTGCCTGCGATACGGTCATGATTTTTACCGACCGTCTTTTTCTTTCCAAACTCGAACCGCAAAGCATGAGTGCCGCCATGACCGGGGGGCTTTCGGTCATTGTCCTGACGTCTTTCTTTCTGGGGCTAATCGGTTATGCAACGGCGCTGGTGGCGCAATTTCTTGGTGCCGGGAAAAAAGCGGGGTGCAGTTCTACGCTGACTCAAACCGTCGTCGTTGCCTGTGTGGCCTATCCTGTCATTCTTCTTATGGTCCCGATGGCGCACTGGATTTTTGCGCATAGCGGCATTGATAGTTACGAGTTGCAATTGCAGACGCAATATTTTGACATCCTTGTTCTGGGGTCAATTTTCACCTTACTGCGGCATGCGTTGAGTTCGTATTTTACAGGCATTGGCCGTACGAAGATTGTGATGCTCGGGGCCTTGATTGCGATGAGTGTGAATGTGGCATTGAATTACATTTTTGTGTTCGGAAAGTTTGGATGTCCTGCGATGGGAGTCAAAGGAGCCGCCTTGGGTACCATTATTGCGACCGGGTGCGCTATAGTTGTTATGTCTGTCATTTATTTTTCTAAAAGAAATGTTCAGGAGTTTTATGTGGCCGACAGCCTGAGATTTGATTCAAAGATTATGCGCAAGCTGTGGCATTACGGCTATCCGGGCGGGATTGAGATGCTCTTTAATTTGATCGCCTTTACCGCGATGGTGTTTGTTCTTCATTCTGAAGGGTTGGTGGCTGCCGCCGCGATTACCATGGTGTTTAATTGGGAGCTGGTGGCGTATATTCCATTGGTGGGAATAGAAATGGGTGTGACAAGCCTCGTCGGACGATATATGGGGGCGCAGAATGTTGCGGTTGTCAAAAGTTCTATTGCTTCGGGGGTGAAGGTAGGGCTCTTTTATTCATTTCTGATGGTTATTTTATTTGTTTTTCTTCCGCACGGTCTCGTTCAGATCTTTGAACCGCAATCTTCTCGGGAGATCTTTATCCAAGCCGTGCCGTTGGCCATAGCGCTGGTCAAGTTTGTGGCATTCTATGTCTCAGCACAATCCGTTTTTATGGTTTTTATCGGCGCACTGCGTGGGGCGGGTGATACATTGTGGGCCATGGGAATTTCCGTAGGCATCCATTGGATACTTCTGACGCTTCTTGTTTTGATGTTGAAGGTATGGGACTTTTCTGTTTATCAATCTTGGGTCACCATGATTTCGGTTTTTTTGGCCATGACGTGTCTTCCGTACTTACGATATCGGACCGGCCGATGGAAGTCGATCCACGTGGTCGATCCTGTTCTTGACTAAAACGTCATCGCGATGCAAAGATAGTGTGGTTCTTTAGAACATGTTTTTGTTTTGAGAATTTAATGATCGTTGCATTTGTGGGGCAATGAAGAAAGAGGATGTATGAATAAAATGGTTGCCGTAATTCTTTCCGGTTGTGGAAACCGCGACGGCGGGGAAATCCATGAGTCAGTCACAACTCTTTTGGCCATTAAAAAGGCTGGTTATGATTATCAATGTTTCGCGCCTGATATTATGCAGCACCGTGTGGTTAATCATCTGACCGGCGAAACGGTCAGTGAAAAGCGCAGTGTTATTGTGGAAGCAGCGCGGATCGCACGCGGTAAAATCAAACCGCTCAGCGATTTTCAGGAAAAGGATTTTGCAGCCCTTTTTATTCCCGGCGGACAGGGAGCGGCTCTGAATCTCTCGACGTTTGGGGTGGATGGTCCTAATTGCACAGTCAACACGGATGTAACACGTGCGGTCACGGTGATGCACAAAGCAGGTAAGCCTATTGGGGCTCTTTGTATTGCTCCCGTGATTCTCGGGCGAATTCTGCAAGGCGTCTGTGTGACGATTGGGAATGATGTGAATGTCAACGCCAAGCTACATCAGATGGGAGCCAAGACTAAAGATGCGGCCTGTGATGCGTTTGTTGCCGATGAAAACAATAAAGTGGTCACCGGGCCGTGTTATATGTATGATGCCAGTATTCTGGATGTGGCCAATTGCGCCGAGCGTGTTGTCCAGAAAACTTTGGAGATGATTAAATCGTAGAAAGGAGCGCGTGATGAGTGTTATTGAATATGCTATGTCTTCACCGGTTGGAACTATTCATCTGCAAGCTACGGAAAAAGGGCTTCGCGGGGTCAACGTCTGTCAAGAGACTGTAACCTCAGAAAATTCGATTTCCGGTCCCTCGCCGCAAAAGGAAATCTTAAAGTCGGCCAGCGATCAGCTCAAACAGTATTTCAAGGGGGAAAGGCAGGATTTCGATATTCCCTTAGACCTTGACGGCACGGATTTTCAAAAGAGAGTATGGAAAGAGCTTTCCCGCATTCCCTTCGGAAAGACGGTTTCCTATGCCGATATTGCCAAGAAAATCAGAAATCCTAAAGCTGTTCGCGCGGTGGGAAATGCCAATGGAAAGAATCCGGTTTGCATAGTGGTTCCCTGTCACAGGGTGATTGCCTCAGACGGCGGAATCGGCGGATATAGCGGCGGGCTTCCGGTCAAACGGAGCTTATTAAAACTTGAGGGTGTCAGTGCTTTCTAAGGTGAAGGTTGAGTGAATGTCTCAGGTTGTCATTCTGATTCCTCCTTCCGAGGGAAAGGCCGCATCCGGCGATGAAAAGCCCCTCGGATGTTTCAGTACAGATATAAAGGTAATGCATGACCGGCTCACTGCTTACCGAGGCGATCTTTCGGCGCTCTACGGTGTCAAAGGCAAGGCCTTGGAAGCAGCGAAGACGGCCAATGCCCAGTTATTAACTTCCCCTACACTTGAGGCGATTTTCCGTTATAGCGGCGTTGTCTACGACGGGATCGACTACTCCACACTTCCTCCCAAAGCCAGAAACTTTTTTAATGATCATGTGCGGATCATCAGCGCTCT
>JAEUSC010000460.1 GCA_016789035.1 Candidatus Omnitrophota bacterium | reverse complement strand
CATCGGTCGCGGCCTGGGTTGTCCCGCCCCTGGAGGTGACCTTAGCCCGCAGGGCCATAGCATCGTCCTGGGACTTTCCTAATAAGTGCGCGCTGCCGGTCAAGGTTTGATAAACCAAATCTTTGGACTGCGCCGCTGTCAGCCCCAAATTCTGCGACGCGCGGATCATACATTCC
Source organism: Candidatus Omnitrophota bacterium (assembly GCA_016789035.1). Lineage (GTDB taxonomy): Bacteria > Omnitrophota > Gorgyraeia > Zapsychrales > Fredricksoniimonadaceae > JAGNTT01. The sequence goes on along the minus strand of JAEUSC010000460.1, from coordinate 10,648 downwards.
ACAAATAAAAAAATATAAGCCGGACCGCTGCCGGACACCGCCGTGATCGCATCCATCATGTCTTCTTTCACGATGAGAGTCTGGCCAATCCCGGCCAAAATTGTGCACACCTGTTTTAAATCGGCGAGCGTCGCGTACTTTCCTTTGCAGACTGCCGTGATGCCTTCCCCGATCAGGGCCGGCATGTTGGGCATGGTGCGCACCACTTTGGCTTTCTGAATCAGGCGCTGCTCAATAAAGGAGACGGTGATCCCAGCGGCGATGGAAATCACCACTTTCTTTTTAAGATCATGGCCGGCCAGCTGATCCAGAACCGGCGGAAAATCCTGCGGCTTGATGGCCAGCACAATAAACTCCGAACTTATAACCAGCTTGTTGAGATCCACGCATGCGACTTTATATTTATTTTTAAGATACTTCTGACGGTCCGGATTCACTTCATAAACTAGGACTTTGAATTTATTTTTCGCGCCGACAATCAGCGCCTCACCCATGTTTCCGCCGCCGATTAAACCGAGTGTTTTCATAATGATCTCGCATTGAAGGAGGAAGGAAGAGGGAAGAGAGAAGAAAGACTATGAACAAAAACTCTCTGCTTTTCGTTCCATGGTTATTAACATTGCAAAAATCTTGTCGTATTCCCGATCTATACGTTGAAACATGCAAACATCAATAGATCCACATTTTAATGCAAACTCGAGCCATGTTTGTGTTTCAGCCGCCTCTTGAGAGCAATCTGTTAATTTGTTGATAAAAACGGCTTTATATCTTCTTTTTCTCCACGCTTCAGCTAAATTTGCACATACCGATCGTGAAGATCTTAAACTCTAATCCGTCAATGCATATCGTTCTTCTCGTGGAAACGTCTTAACTAACTGAAATATTTCAACAGCAACCTCAAAAGATTTCTTATAAACATTCAATTCACGAACACTGCTAATCATTTGCTTTTGCATAATATTCCCCATGTTTAGATAATGACGTGGGGAATCATTATTCAAAATTGTTTAATAGATTTCTTTCCTCCCTCTTCTTTCTTACTTCTTCCCTCCATTATTTCCCTTCTTCCTTCTTAAATAAAGCGCTGCCGACCCGCACCATGTTCGATCCTTCTTCAATAGCAATTGTGTAGTCGGAACTCATACCCATGGATAAATATTTCATTTCAATGGCCGGATGTCCGGAAAAATTTTTAACGGCCAGATCCCGAAGTCCGCGCAAATCCGCGAATGTCCGACGGATAATACCCTGATCCTCCGTGAAGGGAGCCATCGCCATCAATCCAAGGACACGCACGCGTGTCAACCTACCAACGCACTCCAGAAGCGGCAGGGCTTCACTCGGGTCGGCCCCGAATTTTTGAGGCTCATGCGCGGTATTAAACTGCAACAGCACATCGACGGATTTATTGATTTTGAGCGCCTGCTTTTCAATTTCCTGAATCAATTTGATGGAATCAACAGACTGGATCAAATCACACACCGCAATCGCATCCTTGGCTTTATTAGACTGCAGATGGCCAATCAAATGACGTTTGATTTTCGGGTTAGCTTGGCTAAGCGAAACAAACTTCTTTTCCGCTTCCTGAACCCGGTTTTCGGCAATATCTGTCAAACCGGCATCGATCGCCTCTTGAATGTCTTCATTGGATATAAATTTGGTCACCCCGACCAGGGTGACCTCTTCGGGCTTTCGCCCGGATAAACGGCAGGCATCTGCAAAATCCTGACGCAGACGTGATAAATTTTCCTTAATCATGGCCCCTAAAGTAACATAAATGACTTAGAGCGTCAATCAGTTAACCGGGTTTTAAAGCCGATTTTCCGATTTCGGCGCGCCTAAAAACTCCTGAACCTTATCGGCCAGATCTTCAAGTTTTAAAGGTTTAAGAAGATATGCTTTAATCCCATGGCGGGCAAAAATAGGATTGTTTTGCGCATAAGCGGTCACAACAATAACCGGGGTTGCCGCTATATTGGAGTTCGGATGCTTGCGCAGCTCCGTTAAAAATGTGTACCCGTTCATTCCCGGCATTTGAACATCCAGGACAATCAAATCAATCTTGCATGAATCTAATAAACTTAGGGCTTCCTGACCTTCTTTGGCGGTCAATGCCTGAAATCCCAATGATTCCAGCTTACGTTTGGCAATGGCCGTCACATCTGTTTCGTCGTCGATGATAAGAACTGTTTTCAACTAGCACGCTCCTTCATTGCTAACTGGGGTTAGGATCAAGAACCTCCTGAATTTTAGCCTTAACCTGCTCAATATTTAACGGCTTGATCAGATAGCCGCGCACGCCGTGTCGCTTAAAAATAGGCCCCATTTCCTCATGGGCGGTCAAAACGAGGACCGGTATTTTCGGTTCGTAATTTTTCTTGGCCAATTCACCGATAAATGTGTATCCGTTCATAACAGGCATTTCCACATCCAGCAGAATCAAATCCGGTTTTGTTTTCTCCAAGACCTTTAAGGCTTCTTCGCCGTTAGCGGCGGTCAAAACCTCATACCCGAACTCAGCCACCTTTTTCTGGGCCAACGCTCGGGATACGGGTTCGTCCTCAACAATCAAAATGGTGTGGGGCACACTTACTCCTCTACTTTATTTATCAGGAACCTAAGTGAATATAAAAATTGAACATCCGACAGATCCATTCAAAATTTCCTTTTTTATTTTATACAAATCAATTTCACTGGCAATCTTTTTCCCCAAATTATCAAAGGCTTAAGCGCATGCTCTTTTTTACATGATCTTGACACTTTTATTCAGATCCCTCTTTACCGCGAAATATCATCTTCAATAAAATCCACCTGCGGATCTAAAATTTCACTGATAATAAAATCGAGGGCGCGCATAAACGCCTGATTGATATCATCCCTCTGCAAGTTTGATTTGGCCGTCATAAATCGGTCAAAATCCATCGTTCGCAAATTATAAAAAGCCGCATTGATAGGGCGGCCCGGAAAATGCTTATCAAGGTATTGCACATACAGAGGAATTTGAAACGACTTCACATGATCCCGGATGGATTCGCGGGAAAGATCCAACTTCGAAATCTTTTCAACAGCCTTGGGCATCGGATCAACACTTCCTGTTTTGTAATCAATGATTGTGACCGTTGCGTCCTGAGATTCATCGACACGGTCGACCTGATAAACAAATTTCACCGCCCCGCACTTAAGCTCGATCACGTCCTCAAAACGTTTCTCAATGTATAAAAGTTTCGACGGAGAAAACTTGAGCCGTTCCTGTTCAACTTCAAGAAAACGACGCAGCCGGGAATCCATAATGGTTTTAAGCAAAAAGGCATCTGCATTCAGGCTTCCCCCGAAATGCGCGGAAAAGCGCTTCTCAAATTCCGCCATGAACAATTGACAAAAAGGCTCGTCAATCACAATCGGCCGTCCCACAAACCGCTGAAACAAATTCTCCAGAAGACCGTGAATAAAAATCCCTACCTGCCGGTTTTCAGGCTCATCGAGCAGGTCCTCTTTTTCCCGCAGACCCAGCACATAATTTTGGTAAAACTCAAAAGGGTTGCGTAGGTAACTATTGACGCTCGAGGCCGAAAACCGAAACGATTTAAGATAATCAATCATCGCCGGAGTTTTGGACGCGCGCTTGACCGAAGGCTTAACGCTTAACTGGTATCCCGGCCTTGACACAGCCACAGGATTCAAAACTTTATGCGCCTTTTCCTCCTGCCAGATCAATTCCTCAATAAACCGGCTCTTTTCTTTATCCGCCCCCTCCCTATAAATCAGATGCACATTTTTGGCGGAGGAAATCAGACGCATGAACTGATAGCGCTGGATTTCTTCTTCCAGTTCGAGACGGTCGAGATTTAACTTGATCATGACCTCGCGCGGAATAAGCGGCTCATAAATATTCAATCGGGGCAAAACGCCTTCATTCACATTCAACACAATCACATGTTCAAAATTAAGAGAACGCGTCTCAAAAAGACCGAGAATCTGTAAACCTTTCAGCGGTGATCCGTGAAAGGAAATAATTTCCGTTTCCATGCGTTCACGAAAGATGCGAAACATGTCATCCTGATCAAAGGATTCGCAGGCAAACCGCGACAATTGAAACTCCTGCGCCAGCGCCGTCATTCGCTGGGCGATTTTGACATTGAGCGGATAGGACTTCATGTCGCTTTTGTCCAGCAGTACGGCCAACACTTCGATGACAACCGATGCAAATGACTGAAAATCCTTCAAGCCTTCCCACAAGACAAAAAACAATCGGTGCGTTTCGCGAAGAGCAAGAACTAGATCCTCTTGGGAAATCTCAACGGCCATATGTTTCAGAGTGTCCTGGACGGTCTCAAAGAGTTCGGCGCAATTTTCTATCTCCGCCAAAGAGAAAAACAACCGCCCGGAAATTTCCGATGTGCGCGTTCCGGTTAACATCTCTTCAATTTTATGAACCATGACCCGCATGGCAGAGGCATTGGCTATCAGACGCAGATTTTTAATAAACGGATGCCTAAGGACTTTCAAATAGTCATGGGCATAATATTGCCTTTGCCGGCAGGAAATCTGGGCATGATACAAAAAATCAAACAAAGAAGTCAGGGAGCTGCGCTGCAGGGGATAGCCCATTGAAACATTATAATCATTGGCAACGGAAGAAATTTCTGACAGCAAAGGAATTAACGGCTCGGGGTCCGGCAGAACAACGACCGTTTTCTCAGGCTCTTTGATTTGCGATAAGAGATCACGGACCAATGTGGCCTGGATGTGATCATCGCTCGCCGCATAGAGCTTCAAATCAAATTGGGGTGTCGGAACTGTTTCTCCTTCGATGATGGGAACATCCAAAACACGGGACAACCGGTTCAAGGCCGGCCAGCGGCGCTGATCCCCCTGAAAAAAAATCCGGGCCTGGCCTCGTGAAAACAAATGTTCAAGAATGACGGTTTCGGAGCGGTGAAGATAAAAAAAGTTACAGAACAAAAACTCCTCAAATTCTGGAAACTCCACCCGCGCGATGTTCTGGGCCGCCCACCAGTACTGGTATCCGCGGGTGAAGGTCTTATGTTCCTGCATATAGTCGTGATACGCCGAACGCAAAACTGCAATATGCTCCAGCAAACGGTTAATATCTTCAGGAATGGCATAACCAATCTGCGCATTGGCCTCAATATTGCGAAGTTTTTCCGACGACACCAATTCCAGGTCCAAATGATCAATGAATTTCAGTATCTCACCGGCCCAAGGAAGAAACTGAGCGAATGTCTCCCGTCCTTGTAAAACCGGCCGCATATGTTTTCTAGCCAACTGATAGATGATGTAATTATGATCCAGATCCAGGGCCCTGTTGACCGAGTGAAACTTGACCACAATGGATTGAATAAGTTCATCAATCGTAAGAAATTGCGGCGGCAGATAGGCCGCTTTTAGTCTGCGCGAAAGCTCACGCTTCAAAAAGAGCGCCGGCCTTTTACCGGGAAACACGCAAGCCAGTTTCGAAAAGTCGTGACCTTTGGTTTTATAGTGCTCGACAAAAAAATCCGCCAGACGGCTGATGAAACTCTCCGTAAACTTAAAGGTGTGCACGCGTTGGTTATAATTGTCCATAGACATCAATTGACCGGAGTCAAACCCCCGTCATTCCAATAAATGATCCATCCTGAAACTTTCATGGAAGGATATAAACCAGCAAGGATTGCCATATACTGACGCACCTGCTTTTGATGCAAGACGTCCTCATCCCGGGACGCTTTAAAATCCACCACATCAATTTTGCCGTCCCCGATAATCAAACGGTCAATACGTTTGGATTCCCCCTTGGAGCTGACGATTTCCTTTTCACACAAAACCGCACGCTGACCGGTGTAAAAGAAAGCACGTAATGAATCGGATGCAACCATCGCGCGGATGATTCTTTCCACCTGCGGCCATTGGGTAAACCCGGTGAATTTCAATGTCAGAATCTTCTGTGCGGCCGTCAGACAATCGTCCATTGCGACGAGATCGAGGTTGGTAACCGCTGATAAAGCCGCATGAACCGCTTCACCAAAAGACCGCGCCTCCTGACCAGGGGCTGCCTCATCAGTAAATTCATCTTTGAGAAAACTCATCCAATTGCGCGAAAGCGCAGGCACTAATTCCTGCCGGCTGGCATCCTGTTTCGCGGATTTCTCCACTGCAACAGCTTCCCCGACCGTCATCATGTCCTGCGGGATTAAAAATTGCGCCGGATTAAATCCATTTCCAGCCTTCGATGGAATAAAGACATACAGTTCGTGAACAGCTCGCGTCAGCGCCACATACACATTGTTCAACTCGGTCATCAACGCCCGCTTGTATTCCTGCTGATAAATTCTGTCGATGCGTTCGGAAAACATCCGGTATTTATCTTTGAGCCGGACAAGATGTATGCCTTCCGTTCCATGAACAGCCACAAACGATTGTTGGCCGTCTTTCCCGCCAGAGCCGACCTTAATATCCATTTCTAAAGACGGAATAATGACTACAGGAAACTCCAGACCTTTGGACTTGTGGACGGTCAATATCCTGACGGATTGATGAGAGCGCACGAAAACAAAACGGTCCTCTGCCAAAGGATCTTCAAAATATTCCAAAAACGCTGCCAAATCGCCATTTTCTTTTTCCTGATTTTTAATAACACCCAGAAAGTGCATGATAAAACCGCGGTCTTGGGGGAAATTTTCAACAACCTTTAAACGCTCTATGAGACTAACAGTAAATTCATACAGAGGATAATGACCGACGTTCTTAAAGAAATCTTCGAAAAAAGTCTCCCACAGGGAAGAAAATCGCTCTCGAAATTCCCGATAAATATAAAACGTGGAATCCCGGCTGGTTTTGGGACGCAACTCAAAAATAAAATCGCGAAAGACACTCGTGTTGATGCCTGCGGCACGGGCAAAGACATCGCCCATGATAAACTTCGCGAACTCCAAATTATCGATGGGCGAATCCAAAAAATGCAAAAGCGATTCCAATTCCTGAACCACCTGGTTGTTTTTCACGTTGCTGGTCCGCTCGGAATGTACGTCAACCCCTGCCTCCAGCAGCCATCCCGTCATAAGCTCCACATCATTATTGTCACGGGCGAGGATGGCAATGTCACCTAACGCATACCGGGTCTGAAGCGAACGGATGAGATCAAGGACATTTTGACGCAGAAGCATATGCCGGTCCTCTTTATTGTCACCCTCCAGCTTCTCGACACGAATGAAGCCTCCATCAAAGCCTCCGCGGGACTGCTGACCGGAGGACGAAAATACAGAATGGATCGTAGACAAATCCTGTTCCGTCAAACACACCGGGTTCTTTTTATTCTTTTCCACCTCAAATTCTTCCTTGGCGGCCACAAACCGGTGCAGATTTGCGACACTGAAAATCTCGTTATTGAAACGGACAATATTGCCTCGGCTGCGCCAATTATTTCCGAGCACCTCCTGTTGGACCTGATAATTCGCAAATAATGTTGTGAGTTCATCAAACAAAAGACTATCGCCGCCGCGAAAACCGTAGATGGCCTGTTTTTTATCCCCAACATAAAATAATGACCCGCCATTTGACAACGCCTCGCCCACCATCATCGCCAGATTATCCCATTGCAGACGGCTGGTGTCTTGAAACTCATCAATAAGGTAATGATAAAAACGGGTGGCCAAACGATAGTAAAGTTCTTCGACCGTCACGCGACCCTCATCAAAAAGGCTACGCGCCTTTTTGTTGAGTTCTTCCAGAAAAAGGACATCTTCTTTGACCGCCTGATGACGGAATAGGTCTAAGGCCAAATGAAAAACGTCAATGTAGGAATTAAACATCGAAGAGGCTTCCAGTTCACTTAATTCCTTGAGCTGTCCGCGAATTTTCTCCCACAGTGCCTCCACACTGCGCGAGGGCGGCTCGCCTTTGGTCGAAGGAAATTCTTCCCGGCCAAAGTAATCGGAAACCGCGTCAATATCAAACGCTTGGGTGTTGTCTTTGAGAAACTCGGCCAACTTCTTTACAAACGTGGCATGAGTATTTTGGGGCAGGATATCCTGCAGCTCTTTCATGCTTTTGAGAATCGCTATCTTAACTTGAAAAATTTCTTTCGCATCGACCGGTCCGGGAACAAAATCCACCGAATAAAAATTGGACTGACTAAACAAAGTCAGCAAAATTTTCAGCAGGTCTTTTTTTGGAAACCACCCGCTTCGATTCTCAATAAATAAATATTGATGTAAGAATTCACGGAACGACTGCTGAACTTCCTTTTTAGTCTCAGCTAAATCAATCAGCCTGTCTAAGGCACGCGTCATGTATTCATGGGAGTTGCGTTTGATCACAAAGTTTGCTGACAAACCAATTTTAAAAGAACAACCGCTTAACAAAGCATTGATAAAACTGTCAATCGTCTGGACCTGAAAAAAATTATATCTTCGAATCAACTCTTCCATGACGGCAAAGGCCCGCTGACTCGCCTCTTTTTGGGTAATTCCCAAAGGCGCAATCAAAATGGCATTTTCAGCATCTGTCAGCTTTTCCAAAGCGATTTTCTTAAGAAAATCCAGAATGCGCGCCTTCATTTCGACGGCGGCCTTATTGGTAAATGTAATGGCTAGAATACACCGAAGGTTCTGGGGAGAATTAGACGCGATAATTAACAGCTGGACATACCGCTTGGCGAGCGCGAATGTCTTTCCGGACCCCGCCGAAGCCTGAACAACTCGAACTTCCGGTGAGAAAAATGGTTGCGGTGTAATCGATTCGGATGGCTGAGTCATGCGAAGGAATTAAAAGAATGGACAAACGAAGATTATTAATCGTCCGCGCTTAAATACGTCGGGTCTTCAAGGACTTCACGGATCATGGCAATCGCCCCTTGCAGATACGTCTGACCGGGCTTCATCCCCCAATCGAGATTATCACCGGCATAAGTATCCAGTTTGCGCAACAGCTGGTCTCGCTCTTTGGATGTCAAGGCCAGACGTTTTGTAGCCTGCTTTTCTTTTGTATTTTCACTTAACATCAACTTAGCCGCGAGCGCCGCAGATTCCGCCAGAGAAACCATCGCTGTCTTTCGCCTGACAGACAGACCTTGTTGGTCGCTCAAGAATTTTTTGTCCTGTTGCGGAGAAATTTCACCTTGTTTATTATCTTCGTACATCTTCTGCCACAAATCCCGTTCCAGGCGATTCACATCCACCAACTGATCGCAGGCATAAACATAAGTATCAATGACCTTGCGCATCAGCGGATTCGGAACAGTAAAGTATTTGGACACATAATTCTTGGCAATCCTAAGATCCATATTGTCTTTGCCCAACCGGTCTAAATTCCACTGAATAAACTTAAAGACGTTTCCTTTAGAATCCCTATTTTGGGATTCTTGTAAACGTTTATCCAGGGACTGCAGGTAGGCAAAACTGGAAATATAACTGCGGGTAAAATCGTACTTGGCAATGTCAGGATTATTTTTCTTGAAAAGAGACTCCTGCGCATGCGACAACGGCAACGCAGCTGCAGCCCAAAGACAGACGGCTAATACTAAAAAAATTTTCTTGATCATTTCTGAATGATTTTCTGAATCCGTTCGATAAAGGCTTCCCGGTTGACCGGTTTTTGAAGATAATCAATTCCCATCATCTCACCAATTCGACGATCAAGCTCCTGTTCACGGGACGTTAAAAGCAAGACAGGGATGTCTTTGTATTCGTCGGTAAACTTAAGTGTGCGAAGGACATCATAACCGTTTAACTCCGGCATCATAATATCCAAAACTATCAAATCCGGCTTTTCCTTCTTCACGAGAACCATGGCGTCGATTCCGTCCTTGGCCGTCTCCACTTCGTACCCAATATTCTTGAGAATTTCTTTCACCAGCCGGATCACGACAGGATCATCATCAACCACCAAAACTCTTTTGCTCTTACCCTTCATACCTGTCCTTTTTAATTGATAACGGTTATTACGCACTCTGACTTCTGGATTGATCAAAAATGAATTGGATGTATCCTAAAGCGAGAAGAGCAAAAAGTGAAGCATAAATTTATTCTTTGCACCAGGCACGGCCAAAAGCTTTAATAATTTCTGCCTTAGTCATCGAACGGCTTTCCCCCGGCTTAAGGGCGTCCAGCTGCAGACCTCCAAAGGCCACGCGCTTAAGCGCCGTGACTTCATGTCCCAGCGTGTCAAAGAGACGACGGATTTCCCTATTTTTACCCTCGGTCAATTGGAGAGTCAGATGCGATTCGCGTCCGCTGGCCTTTCGCAGCAGCGCATAATCCGCCTTAAGAAGTTCTCCTTTTTCAATCACGCCTTTTAAAAGAACATCCACATCTTTATCGGTGATGAGCCCTTCAACCGTGACCAAGTACGTGCGTATGATTTGGTTCACAGGGTCCGTCAGCCAGGAAGACAATCGCGTGTCATTGGTTAACAAGAGAAGCCCCGTCGTTGCCATGTCCAAACGCCCGACGGGATGAAGATAACCATGCGCCGGGTCTAATAATGAAAAGACAGTGGGCCGGTTCTTTTCATCCGACCGCGTTGTAACGATACCCTTAGGTTTGTACAAAAGCACCGTGCGCCACGATTTTTTTTCTAGAGAAACACCGCTGACCTTGAGCGAAATCTCCTCAGGAACGAATAGGACCTGCGGATCCCGGATGATTTT
>JAEUSC010000459.1 GCA_016789035.1 Candidatus Omnitrophota bacterium | reverse complement strand
AGCGGTTATGGATTCCGCGGTTCATGCCGGCGCACGTGACGTGATTCTCATTGAAGAACCAAAAGCGGCGGCCATTGGTGTTGGGCTGCCTGTTTATGAGGCCAGCGGGAACATGATCATTGATATCGGCGGGGGGACCACTGAATTTGCTGTAATATCGCTCGGTGGAATTGTCTACGCAAAATCTATTCGTATTGCCGGCGATGAGTTGGATATGGCGATCGTAGAGTATTTACGAAAGACTTACAATCTGATGATAGGTGAGCGTACAGCTGAAGAAATAAAAATCAGAATTGGATCGGCTTACCCGCTGGATGAGGAGCTGAATATGGATGTCCGTGGTCGGGATTTGATAGCTGGGCTTCCGAAGACGATCAATATCACATCTGTCGAGATCCGCGAGGCATTGCATGACCCGGTACAGGCAATTGTGGATGCCTCCAAATCTACTCTAGAGCACACGCCGCCGGAATTGGCTGCCGACTTGATCGATCATGGAATTGTTATGGCCGGTGGAGGATCGCTTCTGCGCGGACTTGATAAGCGGATTGCCGAGGAAACGGGATTGCCTGTTCACATTGCCGATGATCCCTTAACTGCCGTTGTTATGGGAACGGGTGAGACGCTCAACATGCCTCAACACATGCGTCGCCGTTTGACAATTCAGGCGAAACTTGATTTCTAATTGATTTCTCTTTCAACATTGCACGAAAGTCCATAGATGACTATGGACTTTTTTTCTGCGCGTTTTGACGTTTTATTCAACCTCCGTAAGATCATTGAACAGCCGTGGCTAGGAAAGTATCCAAAAATCTTGTCTACATTTTCTTGCTGTTTATCCCGATTGGATTGCTGATTGTTAGGCCGTCTTTTCTGAATTCGCAAAAGAATGCCGTTGTGAAAAAATCTTTGGGGCCGCTAGATCTTATTTCTTGGCCGTTTCTGGAACTAAAGAAAATCATTATGTATCACGCTACCTATGAAGAATATGTCAAGCTCAAGAAAGAAAACGGCGGTCTTTGGGCAAAAATTACCAATGCTCAAGAGCTTTTACGGGAAAATAAACGGCTGACAGAATTGCTGGATTTTAAAAAAGCGGCTCCTTATGAATCGGTAGCCGCAGTTGTAGTGGGACGGGATCCGAGCAATTGGAATGCAATTTTAATTATTGATAAAGGGGCGCGTTCGGGTATAAGAGTGGGAATGCCTGTCGTTAACCCTGGCGGAGTTGTTGGAAAGGTTATCGAGATCGGAGACGAATTGAGTAAGGTCATTCTGGTGTCAGATCCTAATTTTAATGTCGCGGCCGTAGCACAAGATTCCCGCGAAAGTGGTTTGCTGACAGGAACGCTGCAGGGGTTGTGCCGGTTGAGGTATCTGCCCGAAGACGCCCAGGTGAAGGTGGGAGAGAAGGTTGTCACCTCAAAATTAAGCTCCTCTTTTCCTGATGGAATTTTGATCGGAACGGTTGTAAGCATCAATGACCGTTCTCAAATGATGGGGACGGAATGCTTGGTTCGTCCTGCAACGACACCGGCCATGGTTGAAGATGTGCTGGTGTTAAAGAAAGATCGCTGATCAATGTCTGATTTTGCCCTGACAATTGAAAATTTGGTTAAGGTTTATAAAACCGGAACAAAGGCTTTAAAGGGTGTGAATTTGAAGATTGAAGCCGGAGATTTTTTTGCGCTTTTGGGGGCCAATGGAGCTGGTAAAACTACCGTGATTGGAATTATTACCGATCTCGTTCGAAAAAGTTCGGGAAAGGTGAAGATCTTTGATTATGATATAGACGAAAGTTTTCAAGAGGCCAAGAAATTAATCGGCGTGGTTCCACAAGAATTCAATTTTAATATGTTTGAGAAAGTTGGCGATATTGTGGCCACGCAGGCCGGATATTATGGAATCCCATGGAATGTTGCGCTTAAAGATGTTGAAGTTGTTTTGAAACGTTTAGCCCTTTGGGAAAAGCGCAATGCTTCCGCCCGAAGTTTGTCAGGAGGTATGAAACGCCGCTTGATGATCGCAAGGGCTCTGGTTCATCATCCTAAGCTATTGATCCTCGATGAGCCAACGGCCGGGGTTGATGTTGAGCTTCGTATCGGCATGTGGGAGTATCTGAAAGAATTGAACTCCCAGGGGACCACGATCCTTTTAACTACACACTATCTAGAAGAGGTCGAACAGATGTGCCGTCACGCCGCTATTATTAGAGACGGGGAAATTATAAGACAAGACAGCGTCCGCAATCTCATGCAGTTGATGCACGATGAAACTTATGTTTTGACTGTTGAAGAAATAAAATCTCTGGATAAAATGGCCCGGTTTAATGTTTCAATCGTTGATGAACATACGTTGGAAGTTGTGATTAAGCGTCCGGAGCAGTTAAACGAATTAATCAGTCTCTTGATCTCTTCGCAATTTATCATTAAGGATATTCATCCC
>JAEUSC010000439.1 GCA_016789035.1 Candidatus Omnitrophota bacterium | reverse complement strand
GGTGTTCCGCAATTGCGCGTTGAGATAGCTAAATGGTTTAAGAAACGATTCGGTGTTGATTTGGATCCAGCGACCGAACTTTATCCTCTGATTGGTTCAAAAGAGGGGATTGCGCATTTGCCGCTTGGAATCATCAATCCGGGTGATAAGGTGCTTTTAACGGATCCTGCATATCCAGCTTACCAGGCAGCGATTCTTTTTGCCGGCGGGAAAATCCAGTACCTGCCGCTTAAGTCCTCGAACGGTTTTTTACCCAAAATGGAAGACATTGCTGAAGCTAAAAATGTGAAGGCCATATTCGTGTGTTATCCAAATAATCCTACTTCTGCGGTGGCTGATAAAAAGTTTTACCAGGAATTGGTTCAGGTTTGTCGTGAAAAGAAAATCATCATTGTGTCTGATTTGGCGTATTCAGAAGTTTATTATGACGGGGTAAAGCCGCCAAGTATTTTGGAAATTGACGGTGCTAAAGACGTTGCGATCGAATTTCATTCCTTTTCTAAAACGTATTATATGACGGGATGGCGCTTGGGTTGGGCGTGCGGAAATCCCACGTTGGTCTCTGCCTTAGCCAAGGTGAAATCAAATTGTGACTCTGGGGTCTTCAATGCGATCCAGTATGCAGGGATTGCCGCGTTAAACATGGATCCTCAAGATATTGAAGACATGCGTCAGGAATATCAAACTCGTCGCGATGCTCTGATTAACGGCATGCGTTCTATCGGTTGGAAGATTGATCCTCCAAAAGCTGCGTTTTATGTGTGGGCCAAGATTCCTTCTAAGTTCAACGATTCTATGGAATGCGCAAAGGCTTTCTTGGATCAGGCGGATATTGTTGTTACTCCTGGGGTCGGGTTTGGAAAGCAAGGGGAAGGATATGTGCGCATGGCATTGACACTCCCCATTGACCGGATCAATCAAGCGGTTGAGCGCTTACGAAAGGTTTTATAATTGGCCAAAGTTTATCTTGGCCTGGGATCTAATTTGGGTGATCGTATGCAAAATATTCAACGATCACTCGCTGAACTTAAGAATAAAGGTATTGCCGTTAACAAAGTATCGACAATCATTGAAGCTGATCCTGTGGGAGGCCCGGCGCAGGGTAAATATCTGAATGCGGTGGCCGAATGCGAGACTAGTCAAGCGCCCCTGGAGTTGTTGATAACGGTGGGAATAATCGAACAGCAAATGGGACGCACCAGGACAGTCAAGGATGGGCCTCGCGTGATTGATGTTGACATTTTGCTTTATGACCAACTTTCAATCAATCTGCCTAACTTAATCATTCCTCATCCGCGGATGTATTCGCGGGCTTTCGTTATAGATCCTCTTAAAGAAATCGCACCGCACCTGTTTGAATAAATATTATGAAAATCATCACGTCTGTTAAATCTCTGCGTCACACGATCGATAAGTTCAAGGGAAGCGGTAAGACGATCGGTTTCGTACCGACGATGGGTTTTCTCCATGAGGGACATGCCTCTCTTCTACGTCAAAGCGGGAGAGATGTGGATGTGACCGTCTTAAGTATTTTTGTAAATCCTTTGCAATTCGGGCCTGCAGAGGATTTGAAGAATTATCCTCGTGATATAAAAAAAGACGAATTATTGGCAAAGAAAGAAAATGTTGATATAATCTTTTATCCGTCGGTCGACGAGATTTATCCGACGGGATTTCTGACTCACGTATATGTCGATGATCTTTCTGATAGGTTGTGTGGTAAAAGCCGACCGGGACATTTTGGCGGAGTGGCAACCGTTGTCCTTAAGCTGGTCAATATGGTTGATCCGGACGTAATGTATTTAGGACAAAAAGACGCTCAACAAGCCGTTATTGTTCGGAAGATGCTTCAGGATTTAAATGTGCCCGTGAAAGTCAAAATTTTGCCGACAGTGCGCGAAGCGGATGGGCTTGCGATGAGTTCTCGCAACAGCTATTTATCCCTTCGAGAACGAAGAGAAGCGATAGTTCTTTACAAGGCATTGAATCAAGCCAAGACATTAATAAAAAATGGCGAACGGACTGCGAAAACGATTGTTTTAGGTATGGCCAAAATGATTCAGGAAGAATCACAAGGGATCATCGATTATATTCAATGCGTAAATGCTCAAAATCTTTCTGTGATTGATGTTTTAAAAAATGAAGTGTTAATTGTGTTGGCTGTAAAATTTGGACGGGCCCGGTTGATTGATAACATCATTGTTCGTGTGAATGAATAAACAGAAGAAAATTAGAGTGGGTGTCTTGGGGTGCGGGGCCATTGGTTCACGAATGGCATTGAGTATTAAGCAGGAGCTTAAAAGCCGCGCTGTTCTTTCAGCCGTCTATGATGTTCAGATAGATCGCGCCAAAAAACTTGCCAAGAACTTTTCCGGTGGTAGAATCATAAGGAATTCTTTCGAGGAGCTTTTAGATTCTTGTGATTTGATGGTTGAAGCGGTCAACGCGAAAGACACACAACAATTAATCCGGCAAGCCTTAATAGCCAAAAAAGACGTGCTTGTGATGAGTGTTGGAAAATTGCTAGGCGCCCAAGATATTTTCAGAATTGCTGTTAGAAATCGATGCCGCATTTTAGTTCCCTCCGGTGCAGTGGCAGGGTTAGATGCTCTTAAAGCTGCCAGTCTTCGAAAAATTTATAGTATCAGTTTAACCACCCGCAAGCCGACCTTTGGTTTTACACAAAACGAATATTTCCAGAAAAATAAAATTGACCTCGCTAAACTCACTAGAGAGACAGTCCTGTTTGATGGTGACGTCGAAAGTGCTGTTAAATATTTTCCCCAGAACATCAACGTAGCTGCTGCGATTGCGCTTGCTTCTATGGCTGCTGACCAACTGCGTATTCGGATCATTACTTCTCCAGAATATCGTGTGAATTCCCATGAGATTGAAGTCACGGGGGAATTCGGGCGAATGATCACGCGAACGGAAAATGAAATCTGTCCCGATAACCCTAAAACGAGTTATCTGGCAGTCCTTTCGGCGATACAGACATTAAAGCAGTACTTCGAAGAAGTAAAAATCGGAACGTGAGGAAAGGGGGTGAATGGTTATGGCAGCTAAGAAAGTAGCTAAGGTTGGAGTGAAGAAAGAGAAGGGATTCCTCTACTTCGTTGATAAGGCTGGCGACGTTTCCTGCGCCAAGATGGCTCGCGGAAACAAAAAAGGCGGATCCGCCAAGAAGGTCGCTAAGGTCGGTATCAAGAAGCAAAAAGGTTTTCTTTATTTTATTGATAAGCAGGGTGATATTTCTTGCGCTCAGATGGTTCGTGGCGGCAAGAAAAAAAAGAAAACAGCCAAGAGAAAGTAATATTTCTCTTCGGTGTATTTTGCCCCATGCCCAGCCATACTTTCGGTATGCTGGGCGTGGGGTTGTTTTTCGCATAGAACAAGTTATAATGATTCTTCGAAACGTCGATTTTGTTAACTACTCCTGCACTAGTCTGAGAAAATATCAAGTCACCGTGGGAAACCTTCGAAACTCCCGTACTGATTAAAGGCATATGCAATCTGAATTTATTACTATCCGAGGGGCGAAAGAACATAATTTAAAAAATGTTCATCTAAAAATCCCTCGCAATCAATT
>JAEUSC010000436.1 GCA_016789035.1 Candidatus Omnitrophota bacterium | reverse complement strand
CTTCTTAACATCAATTTTATAAGACTTGATCATTTCATTAAATATTCCCAGATTCTTCTTAAAGACCGATTCATCCGCCATGCATGTAATAATAAAGCCCTTATTATCCTTTAAATACAGGACAAACTTCATCTGAACCGTCGGAATAACCTTTGATTTAATAGTATAACTATAAGCAGGCTGCCCGCCTGATAATGTAACAGGCTTTTTTTCCAACACCTCAATACTGGTGCTCAGAATCGTTTCTGTCTGTACCATTGCAAATCTTGCGAATTGCTCCAACGACATTTCTTCACCTAAATTGTCCGTGACTGTCACATTCACATTGGGAGGTGTCGGTTCCAGCGCATCCTTCACAGGAGCAACAAAGGCGACAATAGCCCCCTGAAAATCTTCCAATTTCTTCCACTTGACCGGGTACTTCATCTCAATTTTGTAATATTTATCATAAAATGTCGTATAGGTGGCAATGTCAATGCACAAAGCAACGAATCCCCCCACCAACAACACGATAAGACCTGCAATCACACTGGTCCAAATCATTTTAGGAGTGATGTTCACTTTAATGTTCTTTGGCAATATCATAATGTCTTTCGATGGATTTCTTTCGCTTAAGGCAGCTCCTGAGAATAAAACTTCTTTCCGGAGCTTTTAAGATTGAGCAAGTAGCCACATGGCTTAAACCGGCCGTCATTGTACTCTTCTTCAAGTTCATTCAAAATATCCACAACATTATCAATCCCCTGACCGTCCGCGTACCTGAGTAAGCCGCCGTGAAACGGCGGAAAGCCTGTTCCCATGACCATGCCAATATCGACCACATCTGCTCCATCGATGATCTTTTCCTGCAGACACATCGCCGCCTCATTGATCATCGTCAAAAGCATCCGGTTAAGCGCCTCAGTTTTATCGAACACCCCACCCGGCCGGTCTATCATATCCGCAACTTCAGTATTTAGCTCACGTTTTTTTCCATGGACATAAAATCCTTTGCCGGATTTCTTACCAAACAATTTCTTTTCGTAAATCTTGATAAAGCTTTCCACTGGTTTGTACCGCGGTCCCAACCCCGCCTCCAGAATGTGCAAAACCTTAACCCCTACGTCCAGACCCACTTCATCAGAAAGAGTAAAAGGCCCCATCGGCATGCCGAATTCAACCATCAAGTTATCAATATCGTCAATACGCATGCCTTCTTCAAAGAGTCGACCCGCCTCATTAATGTATCCAAGAAGGATCCGATTGACTAGAAACCCGGGAGCATCCTTAACAAGAATCGGAGTCTTTCCCAGTCTCCGGGCAAAATCCAATGTTGTTGCAATGCTTCTAGGGGAGCTGTATTTAGTGGTAATAATTTCAATCAATGGCATGCGATGGACAGGATTAAAGAAATGAAAACCAATAACCCGCGAAGGATCTTTGACAGATTCGGCCATCTGCGTCACAGAGAGCGAGGATGTATTGGAACAGATAACAGCCCCGGGAGGAACCTGACCATCCAACTCCTGAAACACTTTCCTTTTTACGTCCATGTTCTCAACAACCGCCTCAATAACAAGATCCGAGTCCTGAAAACCGCTGTAATCCACCGTGCCGGAGATCATAGCCATTTTCGCCGAAAGTTCGTAGGGTTTGAGACGTTTCTTTTTAAGCGCCCCTTGGTAGACCTTATAAGCCGCGGCCAACCCTTTGGCGATGGCTTCATAATTCATGTCCTTCATTCGCACCCAAACGCCGCGGTCACTGAGCAATTGTGCGATCCCTCCTCCCATAATTCCGGCACCGATAACACCCGCTTTGGTGATTTTCGCCGGTTCAACCGTCTGGATTTCGACCGGAGTATACTTCTTAAATTTCTCGGATAAAAAAAAGATTTTGACCAGATTTTTTGAAATGTTTGTCACGGCGAGTTCTGCAAAGGACTGAGCTTCGTAATCCAACGCCTCATCACGCGACATCGTCCGAGTTTCCTTAAGCACTTCAATAGCTTTTAGAGGTGCCGGATAAAAACCTTTTGTGGCTTCCATCACCCCTTTTTTCGATTGGTCGAAAACCAAAGAGTTCCCAATAGGAGAATTATCAAGAAACCCTGCCAATCCTTTGGGTGACATTCGTTGAAATTTCATTCTCGGTGATTCTTTAAGGACTTTCTGAATAAAGACTGCCAGATCAGCTTCCAAGGTGGATTGTGGAAACAAGGCATCCACGAGTCCCATTTTTAATGCAGGACCGCTGCCGACGGGCTTACCGGACAAAATCATTTTGAGAGCCTGCGACAATCCCACCAGCCGGGGCAAACGGTAACAGCCGCCGAAGCCAGGTACAAAGCCAAGATTGACTTCCGGAAGACCGATTTTCACCTTTTCGTTAAACGTCGCAACCCTGTACAAACAAGCCATGGCCAATTCACATCCGCCGCCTAACGCAACTCCATCAATCACCGCGATGGTTGGAATCTTCAGATCTTCAATTTTATTAAAAAGATTCTGACCGGCCTGCGCCTTTTGCTTAGCGTCAGCCACATCCGTGATCGATTCGATTTC
>JAEUSC010000421.1 GCA_016789035.1 Candidatus Omnitrophota bacterium | reverse complement strand
CCTGCGCCACTGGGACATCACCCCATATTCTTTCCCAACGTGAAGGTTTTTCACTGAATCCGAAACCTGCGACGATGCAAACGAAAAGCAAAATACTAACCTTTTGTCTTTGGATATTTCCCCAGTTGTTCATAAATCTCCCCACTCGAAGTGTGTTGAAGTGTTTGAGCAACGGCTTGAGCTAACTGAGGATTGTGGGAGTCAATCACCGCGATAAATGTGGACATATATTCCAACATGACCTCAAGCCCCTGCTCGTGTTTCATCTTTAATAAAATGGACATTAACGTGTAAAAAGCTGTCATATGGCCTGGGGGAAAACCTTGCTGGTTCAACATTTTGTCTGGATGATTCATCGATTCATTATTTAGCATTTGTTGACAACCTTTTCTTGATATCAACAAAAATAACACTTATTTGATAATTTGTCAAATTTTCAACTTAAAAAACATCAAAATGATAATATTGTAATATATTGCAATATAATGATATGCGTTTTAATACAAAATATTTTTAGCAAAATGTCAATATTTTTTTGAAAATACGTCAATATATGTTAGATTTATTAAAGAATAAGTGGTTGGTATTTTTCGAAAGATCCGTTATATTAGGGAAGAACACTTAATCACAAACCATAAACCATCGGAAAACCTATGAATATTGGCGCCTCAATCCAAAGACTCCGCAAGGCAAAAAAAATGACACTGGTGGAACTCTCCAAGAAGAGCGGAGTTCAAGTGGCAACGCTCAGCCGAATGGAAAACGGCAAAATGGTGGGAACACTCGAATCCCATATGAACATTGCCAAAGTCTTAGGAATGGACATTACCACCCTCTATCAGCAATCCCTTAAACCGGCCGAGCCGCCCATTGTCGAACCCAGCGGACCCGGCACCGAAGAATTCAAACATAGCGAAGACTCCGGCTATGAAATTTTGACTAAAAAGATCCTTAACAAAAAAATGATGCCTATCCTGATCCGGATCGAGGCCGGCGCCCAGACACCGGTTGAACAAGGCGCCCGGGAAAGCGAAAAATTTATCTATGCTCTGGAAGGCACCATCGAACTCACGGTCCACGAACAGAAGTTTCTGTTGGAAAAAGGCCACACACTGTATTTTGACGCCTCTCTCCCGCATCGCTTACGCAATGTTTCGAAACATCAGGCCCGAGCGCTTTGCGTGAGCACGCCGGTCATGCTATAGGAAGTTTTAAAACGATCTATAAACAACGTTCACTTTAACTGGAGGGTTAGATGTCCAAAAAGATACTTATCATCGATGATGAAGAAGGCATTCGCGAATCGCTCAAGCTCGTGTTAAGCGATTATTATGATTTGATTTTAACCGATGGCGGCGAGCAGGGCCTGGAAGTTTTGGCCAATGCCAAAGATATCGGTGTCGTGCTGCTAGACATCAAAATGCGCAAAGTCCACGGGCTGGATGTGCTAAAAAGTATTAAAGAAAAGTATCCGCAGGTAAATGTCATTATGGTGACGGGATACAAATCGGTTGAGACCGCCTCCGAAGCCGCCAAGCTCGGCGCCTCGGGATATATCGTGAAACCCTTCAAATCGCAGGATGTCCTTGAGGCAGTCAAAAAGAATTTGGCATGATCATTAATCCTTATTCGATAGGGCCCAGCATTTCTGGACTGGGAGTCTTCACTCTCGGTGTATACGTTCTTTCTAAAGACATAAAGAATCCCCTAAACAGGGCCTTTTTCTTTTCAGTATTTTCGCTCACAATTTGGCTTTCGTTTTACGGAGTGATTTACAACGCACCGCATTTTGCCAACACTTATTCCCGGATCGCTTATTGTGGAATCACTTTTATTCCCATAACCTTTTTTGACTTTGTAAGTCTATGGACTCAACTTTCATGGACGAAATATTGGCGCATATTT
>JAEUSC010000404.1 GCA_016789035.1 Candidatus Omnitrophota bacterium | reverse complement strand
GACCCTTCCCCTCTTATCTTCCTCAACCATGCTTTGCAAAATCACGTTACTGGCCGACATCTGAACGATCATACCGAAACCGCAAAAAACCAGCATTATTAGGGAAAGCCATAATGATGGTGCTAGCACAAATCCAATCAGTCCGCAGCCGAATGAGAAACTGGCAACAATGATGACTTTGGAAAGGCCCAGAACACTTTTACGATTGGCTAAATAAACGGCACCTATGAGAGCCCCTAAACCCGAACTACCCATTAGTAGGCCAAGCGTTCTGGCGCCGCCATGAAAGATATCCTGGGCAAAGACCGGCATCAAAACCTGCATTCCCCCGCCGGTCATACTCACCAGCCCCACCAAAGATAAAAATGTTCTTATCGGCATAAAACCAAACGTGTAATCAAAACCTTCCTTCAATTCCTCCCAGACATTTGATTTTCGGACGCGCAATTCTCTTTTAGGGACGCGCATCAATAGAAGTGAACTGATGACAGCGATATAACTTAGTGCATTCAACAAGAAACACATCCCTTCTCCGACGGCTGCAATTAAAAATCCGCCGATTGCAGGACCCAGCAAACGCGCGGCGTTCACCATCGAGGAATTCAAAGCAATGGCATTACTCATGTCATCGTGATTGCTGATCATGTCAGACGTAAACGACTGGCGGATGGGAATATCAAAGGCATTGATCGCCCCTAAAAGCACATTTAAAGCAATGATTTGCCAAATTTCAATTCGATGAGTCATAACGAGGATAGCCAAAATGAAGGCCTGGATCATGGCGACGGACTGCGTGATGAGCAATAACCGGTGGCGATGATGACGATCGGCAATCACACCGGCCAAGGGTGCCAAAAAAAACGTGGAGATCTGTCCACTAAACCCGACTATCCCTAAAAGCAGCGCAGAGTTGGTCAATCGATAGACGAGCCAACTTAAAGCGATCTGCTGGATCCACGTTCCTATTAACGAAATACTCTGACCGTAAAAAAAGAGCCGGTAGTTGTGATGCCTCAAGGCACGGATAAGGGTTATATCTTGGATCTTCATAGGAGATTTTGTGTTGGGGCGTACACAGACAATGAACTACGGAAAAGCTTAAAGAGTATACCGATATAAACCAACTATAATGTCTTACTGTTAATTCTCCTCACGAGCAATAACTTTTCCGACTTATTATAAAAAGACAAAAGCACAATCCAACCGAATTGTGCCTTTGTTTTGTGAACAAAAAACCACTGCAGCTAAGCTTGAATATGGGCTTCCAGAAACCATAGGTTCTTGTCGATCCCGCGGGAGATTTCTGTAAAAAGATCAGCTGTTCCCTTGTCGTTTAATTCATCGCACTGCTCAATGGCCTTGCGGATAAGCTCCCCATAAGTGGCTAAGGCATGTGATAGCGCTTCCACGTGTTGTTTACCGTCAGTAATATCTGAAGGATACGGATCCAGACTCGTTGTCTTTGCCGCGGTCTGAATTGTGCCGTCCACAATGCCGCCAAACTGAGCAATCCGTTCTGCAATGAGATCGGCATAATCCTGGGATTCTTCCCAGATCTGATCAAACAGAAGGTGCAGCCCGATAAAATGCGGACCTTTCACATTCCAATGAGCCTGTTTCATCTGCGCGCGCAAATCAATGGAATCCGCCAGTCGCGCTTGTAACAATGTGTTGACCTGGATTCTTGTCTTTTCTTCGACATCATTCTTAGTTACAAAAAGACGTTTACCGCGAAGTTTACTTTCTTTAACATCATGAGTCATCATAGGCCATCCTTTCTTTAATCGAAAATTTGACAATCGAATATTTGAGAAACGATAGCAAAACCAAGATTAATTTAATGTGAAAATAGCGTTAATAAAATTTAAGCGGCTAATCGTCGAAAAAACTCGCTTCGTTAAAGCGCAGGCGCTTTAAAAACAAATTAGGCAAAATCCGTGAGGTCTTTGGGTGGGAATGCGGCCCGCAAAGCATTCAGGACAGCAAAAACATCAATCATTTCTTGAAATATGGCCCCCATAACGGGTGATAAATGCCCCGACGATGCTACGAGCATTCCCGCAACCGATAGGACCATTCCTCCGACAGCGCTCTGCAGGGCAATGCTCCGCATCCTGCGACTTATGTGCATCAATTCATCGACTTTAGTCAGCGAACTTTCCAAAATCACGGCCGCCGCTGCTTCAGCCGTGATATCGCTATTCTGACCAAACGCGATTCCCACTGTTGCGGCTGTCAAAGCCGGAGCATCATTAATGCCATCGCCTAAATAAATAGTTGCCCCTTCTCTGGTTTCCTTACGGACAATATCAATTTTTTCCTCGGGACTTTTATCCGAATGAACAATGTCAATACCGACTTTTTCCGCCAGGTATTTAACCTCCTGTTGATGGTCCCCCGAAACAATCATCACCTTGCTGATCTTATGTTTGGGATTCAAATGCTTAATAAATGATTTCCCTTCCCGACGAGGTTCATCATGAAAACAAAACTGCGCCGCCAATAGATCATCAATTACGACCAGACATTCCAGACCGCTGACCGGCAAAACCCCCTTAAGCAATACCTCGCGATTTT
>JAEUSC010000397.1 GCA_016789035.1 Candidatus Omnitrophota bacterium | reverse complement strand
CTGGTTTTTAAAAATCAGTAAACATAGTATAACCCATAAAATGCCGGGTCAACAATTTTGATATGCCGGGGTGTTAGATGGATCTGTTGAAAATATAGTAGTAGGGGTCTTTATGAAGTATGTTTTTTTAGCCGGCGCCGCCGGTTTTATTGGTGCAAGAATGGCCCAGGTGCTTTTGGCTCATGGTTACAAGGTGACAGGTGTTGATAACCTGAACGCTTATTATGATGTTGCCGTTAAAAAATATCGTTTGGCCCAATTGAAAGAGCATCGAGGCTTTGAGTTTTATCCAGTGGATATAGAGCATAGAGATGCACTTGCTCGTTTATTCAAGCGTTTTAAATATGATGCCGTTATCAATCTTGCCGCCCGCGCGGGCGTGCGCTACAGCCTGATTGATCCGCATGTTTATTTCTCAACTAATGCACTCGGCACGTTAAATTTATTGGAACTGTGTCAGAAAAACAGAATCAAGAAATTTGTACTGGCCTCGACTTCGTCCTTGTATGCCGGGCAGAAAATGCCGTTTAAAGAAGACCTGCCGGTCAATACACCCATTTCGCCATATGCGGCCAGCAAGAAAGCTGCTGAAATGACCTGTTACACATATCACTACCATTATGGAATTGATATTTCGATTTTGAGGTATTTTACGGTTTACGGTCCCGCTGGGCGTCCGGACATGAGCGTGTTTCGTTTTATCAAATGGATTGATGAGGGCGTCCCTCTGGATATTTATGGCGATGGTTTGCAGGCCAGGGATTTTACTTACATCGATGACATCGTTGACGGAACGTTTAAGGCGTTAAAGAAGGTGGGATTTGAGGTTATTAATCTTGGCGGTGGTGCTAAGCCCTATACATTAAACGAAACGATCCGTCTGATTGAAAAAGCAATGGGGAAGAAAGCGCGTCGAAAGAAATTAGTATTTCCCAAAGCCGACATGAAGGCTACGTGGGCAGATATTTCCAAGGCAAGAAATGTTTTAGGATGGCAGCCTACAATCGATGTTCAAGAAGGAATTCGCCGCACCGTCGAATGGTATCAGCAAAACACCCATTGGCTTAAAGATGTGAAAGTTTAAGCCTAAATACACTTCCTTCCGGGATAGAACTTAATCCTTTTTCTGGTATTAATGCTTTACTGGCAGTAGCATGCTACGGCAATGTCGGTTTCTTGGTCTTCTTCGTTCTGGCCGGCGCGATAACAATTGCCTTGCGTGAGGTGCGTTTGAGTAGGGCCAACCAAGTTTCCGTTGCAGTTCAATCCGATAGCACAGCCATGAAAATAGCTGATGGATCCTGTCCCTGACATGGGGCGGTTTTTTCCGGAAGCGCACGACATTCCTTCGGGGGAGACACCAGGCTTAAGCCCAATAGACGCACAGAGCGGGGTGCAGGAATTGATCGTTCCTAATGCGGTTACCCATCCTTCTTTGGGAACTCCGGAGCACATGTTTTGGTAACATTCGGCGACTGATATTCCCGCTTGGAAATTGTTGCCACTTCCGGCGGCTGCAGTGACCTTCCAGGAAATTTGATCATTCTTAAAATATCGGTTTTCAAATCCCAGGGGATGATACTTCAGAGACAAAAACAGTTGATTGTCTTTTCCGGAGGTGGCCACATCGCTCCATAGATTATTGTTTACATCGAAAACTTGTAAGTTCGCGTTGATCAGCTGAATGTCGACCGTGATATGGGAACTTTCATTAAAGGGGGCACATTCGGCTGGAATTGTAAATGTTCTTTGGATTGTTGTGTCATTGGGTAATGATTCATTTGGATCACTGATGTTTTTATATATTGTTGTTTCCGGATGGCCGCATTCCTGCGCGATGATTTTTGCAAAGTAGCTGTCTTTGTCTCCATCTGCCTGGGTGATTTTCCATTTGATTTGGTTGTCCGAAAAATATTTTTTATCCGCTGCTAACAGGGGATAGAGTCTCAAAGATTTAAAAAGGTTGTTATTATCCCCAGATGTTGAAAGCTTGTCCCATTGCGATGATTCATTATTCCAAACATGTAAGATTGCTTCTCCCAATGTAATATTAAAAAGTATGAAGGCGGATTCATCAGTTAAAGGACAACTGTTGGGAAGGCTGTAATCATAGGTTTGCGTGCTGCCGGGGGAGAATTCGGAATCAACGATGGAATGTTTCAGTAAAATAGGGTCTTTCTGACAAGAAATGGATTCGCAATGAGTGCCGTCGGCAGAAACTTTATAACCGTTTAAACAGTAGGACTCGCATTTTTGTAACGGATTTTGACTGCAAACGTTAATTCCTGTGCCTATTATTTTTCCTTGAAGACCTACACCGTTCTTGTCGCGTACCCATGGACCATTACTGGATTGTAATCCTGTATCATCACCCGGGCAGATGATAGGGAGGCTTGGATTGACGTTTGCGGCCGCTTCATTAGGGGAGTACTGACCCAAGCAATGAGGCCGGCAGGAAGGCGAGCTGTCTATTTTGACCTCTTCAAAATCCTGGCGGCAGGCATAAGTGGTTTTGCCTTCTCCGCAGACTTTCTGAACGATGCGAGTGCCAATCGGACAATCGGGGGCCTCCGCGCCCGTACCGCAATAGGCGGTGTCCCGGTATTCGTCGCAGCATTCGGAGTCTTCCACGCATTTTTGTTCTTCGATCCCTTTGGAGGGGCCGCAACCTGTTGGCACGCAGGTTGTGGAGATAAGTCTTTCTGTGGCCTTGCACGGAGAAACAGCGCAACGCCATCCTTTAGCTTCTTGGGGTGGCGAACATGTACAGGTGCTTAATGGTGTAATTTTGGTCGTCGCAACAGTGGAATGATCCGGTTGTAGACTCTTTTTCTTGGATTTTGCTACGATTGCATTTTGGACGAGAGTTCCAATGACAAACAGAATAATAACGGCGCAAACACCGAAAATAATCAGCTCGTTCATGGATTGTGCACAAGAGCTAAACAGTGTTCTCGGGGAGTATCTTTTTAACTGATGTTTTCTTAGAAGGAACATGAACAGA
Source organism: Candidatus Omnitrophota bacterium (assembly GCA_016789035.1). Lineage (GTDB taxonomy): Bacteria > Omnitrophota > Gorgyraeia > Zapsychrales > Fredricksoniimonadaceae > JAGNTT01. The sequence continues at coordinate 6,982 of JAEUSC010000397.1, read as the reverse complement.
CTCTTCAAGTGTATTTACATTTCAGAAAAACACTGTCTAAATCACCGAATTTGAATTTCAGTTGTCTCACGCGTTTTCTCATTTAGCAAAGCGATTTAAAATCTAACTTGCTGTAATTATAAAATACGGAATATTAACAGACAACTAAATTAACAAAAGAATTCCAGTTGTGTGCCGATACAGCGGTTGGTTAGGTGTTTTCCAGTGGGTAGTTTCCTTGGCTAGATAGCGCTCTTATGACATTTTTAGGAGGAAGAAAATGATTGAAAAAAGAGACAATGCAGCTATACTTAAAACAATTCTTCAGCGATTTCTAATCAAGTCTAAAGTTTATCTTTCGAGGAAAAAATGAAAACGAAAATTGAGAAAATAGAAGGTTGGGTCAAGGTTCCTGTTGATCTTAAAGTCTATCCCCTCCAATCCGTTCACTCTGCGGGATACATTTTTATGGATCGTGCTCATGTGAAATTGGAAGAGGAAAAGAAAGACCTTGTAGCGGTATGGCTTCAACCCAAGAATGGATCGCAAGACCTGGAGAAGTTAGCTTTAGAATTCAGTGATGAACTGCTTAACTATGCGCATTATTTCAGCAGCTTAAAAACCAATGCTGATAATATGAAAACTTTATTGCAGAGAGCTCTTTTTTCCGCTTCTCCATCAATTGTCAAAGAGGCCGAAGAAAAGGAAATTGAAGAGTTGATCAAGGAACTTGAGGCCGAAGAGAAGAAAGGTTCTGCGAAAACCAAAGCCACCCCTAAATCAAAAAAATAAAATGTTTGTTTTGAATATATGACGACACAATTAAACGAAACAAAAAATCCTTCCATTCTTCCTTTTAACTCTGAAAAAATTAACAATAAGTATCTTGTGACAAATGTTCTCGGTTGTTGGGACACCTTGACTGAGGATGAATTTCGTCGTTTTCATAGTCTGCGTGTTCCTCCAAACGGATCGCTTTTTAATCGTTTGGTGGAACGGGGATTGATTGCCGACGAAGCCAATATCAAGCGATTAATCAATGAATATCGGCAAATCCATGCCAATTTGTTTACGGATACCTCTCTTCACATTGCTGTGCTTACCAAAAAGTGCAACCTTCGATGCACCTATTGTCATGCGGAGGGAGGGGCGGCTTCAGACGACATGTCTTTAGAGACGGCCAGCCGTGTCCTTCAATATCTTTTTGATGTGCGCAATAATTCTGTTACGCTTGAATTTCAAGGCGGCGAACCTTTGATGAATTGGCCTGTCGTTAAGTTTTTGACCGAACATGCCCGGAAGTTTAATACCCTTGGTAAAAAGTTAAATATTGCCATTGTGACTAACATGTTGCTTTTGGATGATGAAAAGATGCGGTTCTTTGTCGATCATGATGTCGATGTGTGTACTTCTGTCGATGGCCCTCAAGATATTCATGATAAAAACCGGATCAATGTGGGGGGGCGGGGTACTTATGCCGAGGTGATCAAGAAAATCGAAGAGTATTCCAAGAAATATGGACGAAAGGTCCATATGCTTCCGACAATTACACGCCATTCTTTAGCGCATCCCGAGCGGATCATTGATGAATATATACGCCTTGGTTCCCAGGAGATTGCATTGCGGCCGGTCAATAAAATCGGATATGCCTGCAATTGCTGGGACGATGTCGGTTATACTGCTGAAGAATTCAATGAGTTCTATAGCCGTGCAATGAAGTATTTGATCACGGTTAATGCCTCCGGCAAACACATCAGTGAACGCATGGCCAGAATTATTTTGACGCAAGTTTTACTAAAAAAAGATCATGGTTATGTGGATATGATGTCTCCGTCAGGGGCGGGTCGCAGTGTGATGGCCTATGCGCCTGACGGGGGATGCTATCCCACCGATGAAGCACGGATGCTGGGAGATGATATTTTTAGGCTTGGGGACATTAATAAAGAATCCTATAGCGACATGCTTAACAAGGAAAACTTGCTTTATCTATTAAGTGCAGGATACTCTGATTTATGGAACTACCGGTCTGTGTTTAGTCCCTGGATGGGGGTTGATCCTGTTGTGAATTACGCTGTTGAGAAAAATGTGATCATAAAAGGTAATTCCCGGCTACAAAAGGTTTTTTCACATCAGTTTCGAACGGTGTTTTCTTATTTACTGAATGATGATCAGAAATATAAGGAAGTTTTTCAACGCTGGACGCAAGGAGCCCCTGATGAAAAGCAAAAAAAACAATAAGATTGAAAAAAAGAAATCAGTTCCGTTGATAAAGTCTTTGGGCGAAATGATGAAGGATGAGGATGGTTTTGTCAGTAAAGAAAATATCCTTAAAGTGGGGTTATCAACCGTTGCAGCACTTGGAGTATCCAGCGCCTTAAGCGAAATGTCATCATCCCAGGTTTCCCACAATAATACTGTTGTACCGCATTCACCTCCAGATACTTGTGTTGATCACACCAATATTACAACGCATACGTCTTATTAATTCATTTCATTGAAAATCAATGGATAATTAATGCGTCAGCCAATTATAACTATCTTATTCTCGTTTCTTATTTGGAGCATGAGCTTTATTGATCATGGCATTGCTCAGGAAGACCCGCAGACCATGATGTCGGTGGGCGTGGTGAAGAATGAAAAAATTCTTAAGATCACATTGCCTATCCAGACGATGGTTAATCTTTTGCACCTAAACATATATGAAGCGGCTATGGGTGACTTATCTATTTGTAAAGAAGATACCGTGTGTCTTCGACATGCGCAGAGAATTAAAGATTTGAAATGTGCTTTTGATAGATGTACAGATCAGGGTAATAGACCCATAAATTGTTTTGGAGAGTTACAAAAAAGCCTTCCCAAAGAAAAGCTGGATAAATTGGATTCATTAGTTTGTCCTTTGTTGAGGTCGCCTAGTGATAAAATAAAAAAGGAAGCCTCTGATCAGCAAAAGGATTTTAATGAAGAATATTTAGCCGAGTCGCAAGCATACCTCATGGCTATGAATGGGTCTGCGGATCAATGTGAAAATCACATTAAGGAATTTTTTGGTGCTTTTGGACCCAAATGGACTTATAAGGCCTACAAGGCATTGGCCGGCTGCAGAATTTTGTCCGGGAAAAGTACCGTTGCGCAAGAGGAAAGGAATTTCTACATTTGGTACGGGACGCAGACTAAATGGCAATGTGCGAATATTATTAACAATGACATACGGTTGAGCTGCTACAATTCCCAGCTCAAGGCTCCCCGTCTAACAGAGGATCAATCGTTAACTGAAGTGGAAAGCTTAGTCAACCATCTCTATCTACAATCGTACTCCTCTGCTTCCGAGGCTGTGTGTGCAGAAAATCCGCAGTGCTTGCAAAGTATCAATCGACTTAAACCTTGGCTTTGCATAGCCTATGTATGCAATGGAAAGGATAATACCCGGCGACCAATCGACTGTTTTAAGGGAGCAGGGGCCTATTATCCCGATGTAGAGCCTGACAAAATTAATAACGCATGTAACCTCTTAAGGCTTTTTGATGAGAAAGACCGGCAGACCTTGACCTCTTATCTTTCGGGAGTGACGAACGATGATTTGATTGAATATGGTGCTTATCTACAGGCTATCAACAGGTCGGCAGAATCTTGTACTAATTTTATTAAACGACATATTGGCGAAGACCAATCGACATGGACGTACCGATGGTATAGAGCGTTATCGGGATGTAATATTTTGGGCAAAGAGCTTACCGTTGAACAGGAAGAAGCCGGTTATTACATTTGGCATGTGATTGGGGAAAATTTTAATTGCGCTGACATCACGAATGATGCTCTTAAACAGGCCTGTAGTACTCCAGATGCCGTGGCCCCGGTCGTTTTTGATGAAAAGTAAGTTTTCCCCCTGTGTTGGGATTTATTTTTCTCACTATGAATGTTTCGGGCATGTGTCCCGGGTCATGGCTGTTGCTGATGTTTTTAAAAAGAGGTTTCCGAAAGGGAGCCTCTTTTTTGTTCAAGCAGGCGTGCCTCAACCGATCGCACGGCTAGAGCGTTGGGGGAGGGTTTATCATTTGCCACATCCTTATGTCAGCCGGAGAAACTTTAGCCGATCTTCTTATGTGACACCGGGCGCGGTGGAAGAAAGAAGTGCATTTCTAAAGAAAGTCCTTATCAAAGAAAATCCGACCATTTTAATTACCGAATTATTTCCCTTGGGTCGCGAAGAAGCGCGGCATGAGTTAATCCCGGTGCTCATGGAGGCATCCCGTCAAGGAACAGTCCTATGGGCCATTGCCGGATATCCATTGTTGACTGATCCTGTCGGTGCATGGCGTGAAAAGGTTATGGATTTTTATCAGCAGATTTTGATCTTGTCCCCAAGGATGGAAAAGGATTACCTTGTCCGAACGTTGCCCTTTCCCGAACAAAGACAAAAATACCTAGGATTTTACAGAAAGTATCACGATAAAATTTCTTTTCACGGATACCTTTTGCCATCCCTCGCGATTGTTAATGGCGATACAGATCAGCGGATTAACAGCAAGCCCAAGGTTAGGGATGTATGCCGTGTGACTGTTGTCCGGGGAGGGGGCGTTTGTTATCCCAAAGTTATTGCTCAAGCCATTCGAGCCAGTGATGTGTTAGGAGAGAAGTATTTCTTCAACGTTGTTGCCGGTCCTTCGACCACAGATCAGGAATGGTCGCTATTTTGTTCGCTGGTCGATAAGAAGCAAATCAGAAATTTGTCTCTTTACCGGTCGACCGAAAACTATGAGGCCTTGATTAAAGAAAGCCATGTGTGCGTTTCGATTGCTTCCTATCACAGCGCGGTCATGTTGTTGAAGCACTCTAAGAATTCAATTGTGATTCCGTTCTTGGGGAACAGCAAGAAAATGTCTTTCCCCGAACAGACGGCTCGTGCAAAGTTATTAAAAAAAATGATCGGCGCCCATATTTTGTCTTTGGATCAATTGACAGCCGCAGACTTGGCAAAATCCATCCGTAAGGTCAGCTTGCGTAAACAAAAGATGGCGATTTCTGAAGATTGGTTTTTGGGAGAGAGAAATTTGGATCAAGAATTTGCCAATGTCTTAGGAAGCCATTGACAGAGCCTTTTGAGCGTTAAGGGCGTCAAATAATGGATCTCTTGACAACGCCGTTGAGTAAGCCCGCAAAGCCATGGCGCGACATCCGCCGCGGCAGACATTGAAGATGGGGCAGCGTTGACATTCGTGCGGAAGAAAATCACTGCGGTCGAGTTCATTTAGGAAAGGATTGGCCCAGGCCGACTGAATTGTGTTGCCCAGATTGACATCAAGAAAGTAGCTGGGCTTAAAGTATCCTTGAGCGCCACGCACCAGCCGGACGTGCCCGTCATCAAAATCTCCACCTATGTAAGCTTGTTTAGCCGTCTTGAAATTACCTGCTATGCACATGGGAATAGCATTTCCAATGGATACATTAATTCCCGCTTTTCGAGCCTTGAGCATCTTTAATGTTAATGCCCGATAAAAGGAAAGATCCATGCGTTGGACCTCTTCGTTGGTGTCTATGGCACGGAATAATGACCATTCGGCAGGATTGATTTCTTTGACTATGGGAAGAAATTTATGAAAGTTTCGGCTGAATGTTGGGGTTATGACGGTGGCCAGCCATAATGTTGGAAGATATGCATTTAGGGCTAAAATATTTTTTATCTTATCTGAAAATGAAGAGCGGGAACGGGTGTATACGGCGTTGGTTTTTTCATCATATCCCTGTAGAGAAACAAGCGCAGCATCCACATTCATCGCAATGGTGTCGAGTATCACAGGGCTCATGTCTTCTGCTGCGGTGTTAAGAAGTACGGCAAAATTCTTACTTTTAGCATAGATCAATATCTTTCGAAAGTCAGGGTGAAGCAGGGGTTCACCCCCGGTAATGCGTAAGGTTTTAATTCCTAAAGAATAAGCCTCATCAATGGTCTTTTGGATATCAGGCCAGGGGACGTTCGGCGTTCGCGGTCCTGTGCAATATGCACATACTAGGCGGCATTTTCCGGTGATTTCAATAACGATTTCTAACGGAACAGCGGGGCGTTTGATCAAACCAGGACTCACTTTTGTTAAAGACAATTTTAAGGAATTTATTGTAATACATTACCCAAGATATAGGAACACGAAATTGGCAAGCGCCTCTTTGACAAAATGACCCTAAAGAGCAAAATTAGCGGCCCCAGTGCGGCCAGCCGATGCGGAAAGTTTGGTCGTTTTATGGCTAGGTTTGTATTATAATTTGGGCGTGCTATGGAAGGTCAACAACTCACTAAATTAAGCATTTACACGTCTAAAGATATCAAAGAGATTTGTAAGTTTTGGTCGCGGAACAATTATTTTGATGGTATCACTCCGGCTAAACTTAAAATTCATTTATTGTGGAAATACAATTCTCAATTTACAACTCTGTGGATCGTAAAAAAAGAAGGCCGCATTATAGGCAGTTGCGGAAGAATAGAAACGCGTTTAGTTTCTCGTGGGAAGTTTATCTGCAATGCTCCCTGGGGCATTGATTCTCTGGTTGATGCGAGTTTGGATAAACGGGAACGAAGATTCGTTTTCTTAAAGGTCTTTCGGAGTGCGAATCGGGAGGGTCATCAAAGAAAAGAGCCAGAAGTGGGTTTCTGTTTTCCGAACCAGGTCGTGAAAGATGCATATCTTAGGATGGGATATTTAGATACGCCTATTTTTAATCAATACTCGAAGGATATTGACCGTGAAATCAGCAGCGACGATGAATTTACGTTCACAGTCATCAAGAGATTTGATTACAGATGGGACAAAATCTGGGGTGCCATTTCTAGGAATTTCTCCATGAGTGTTTTCAGAGATCATGTGTATCTGAATTGGCGTTATATTCAAAATCCAGACAGAAAATATATTGTATTGCTGGTTAAAATAAGAAATCAGATTAAGGGATATTTTGTTCTTAGGGAAAAAGAGATTTGCGGACGGAAGGTTGGTTTTATTGTAGATTTTCTGGCGGA
>JAEUSC010000359.1 GCA_016789035.1 Candidatus Omnitrophota bacterium | reverse complement strand
TGCAGCATCGCATTAATTTGATTAAGTCCTTGGGTGTTGATGATGTTTGCGTCATTCCGTTCACAAAGAAGTTTTCCCGGCTTAAGCCGGAAGGGTTTGTTAAGACGTATTTAATCAAACGACTTGGTGTGCGGGAAGTTTTTGTGGGCGACGATTTTCGTTTTGGAGAAAATCGAACTGGCGATGTGGCATTGTTTCAAGAAATGGGACATCGGTTTGGTTTTAAAGTTCACCATATTGACACGATTAAAAAAACACGTCAGAAAATCAGTAGTTCGTGGCTTAGAGAATCGATCCTTAAGGGTAAATTATATCAAGCATCGCGATTATTAGGTCGCAGAGTTTCCGTTTCGGGGAAGGTTATCAAAGGAAAAGGTTTGGGAAAAAGATTGGGATTCCCAACGGCTAATGTGCAGATTGATAGCGGCATTCTTCCCGCCAATGGGGTGTACATTGTGCAGGTACTGTTAAAAAATAGAAAATTGTGGGGAATAAGTAATATTGGATTGCGTCCCTCAGTGATGTCGGATCAGTCATCCGTTTTGTTAGAAGTGCATTTATTAGATTTTAGCGAGAAAATCTATCGAGAAAAATTGAATATTGAATTTGTAAAAAGAATTCGTGATGAAAAGAAGTTTCCTTCCTTGCAGAGTCTTGTGGCACAGATCAGCAAAGATGAAAAATCAGCCCGCCGATATATAAAGTCATCAAAAACTTAATAGCAGCTTTTTAGCTTCGCAAGTGGAGTCGGAGTGGGGATTGTGTTTGGCTCCATTTACCCTCAGAACTAAGCTTTTATTGCATATTTTCCGCTATTTGTATGCTGCATTTGGTTTAACTACAACATATTGATATTAAATAAATTGTTTGTTTTTGCCTATTGACAATGACATCTTTGTTCTCTATACTCTCCTTAAATGTGGAGTAAAGTGGTTTGAAGTGGAGACAATTCAAGAGCTCCTATTTATTCTGAGGCAGGCGAATGTTCTACGGTGAATATATTCATGGGATTGACCAAAAGGGAAGGCTCATTTTGCCTTCTAAGTTCCGTGACGCTGCTAAAGAAAATAATATTGAACGTTTTTTTGTGACCCGCGGGTTAGATAAATGTATTTTCATGTTCAGTGAGTATGAGTGGCGGACTCAGGAACAAAAGTTTAAAAACCTTTCCTTTACAAAACAAGAAGCTCGAACCTTTAATCGTATGTTTTTTTCAGGCGCGACGGATGTTATTCCTGATGCCCAGGGACGATTTATCATTCCGCAGTATCTCAAAGATTTTGCTGCTATTTCCAAGGAAACGGTAATTATCGGAGTATCGAACCGAATTGAAATCTGGGATAGCACAACATGGAAAGAGTTTTTCGCAAAGTCCAACAGTATATTTGAAGAAACCGCAGAAAAAATGATGGATCTATAGTTTTTAATAGGGGGTGAACATGACTCTTTTGGCGGCAAGTACTATCGTATTCAAACATATGATTGAATTAAAAAGCTGCGGATGTGTTTTTTGTTATACGCAGGAGGAAGGTTCAGGGAGAAGTCGCATCTTTCTTGTTTTTAAAGATAAAGGCAGGGTGTATTTTCGTAACGGGTTAAGAGGTATTTGGGATGAAATATTAGACTCCAATGAAGTGGAACTTGTCCTATCGGCTTATAACAAAGCCACGTTGGAAAAGAAAGTGCCGTGTTTTGCCACTACGGTCCAGGAGTTGGCTTACGTTTGAGGTTGGGATTAAGAAAGTAAGTTTGCGATGGTTCAAGATGGTCATCATGTGTCAGTCATGCCCCGGGAAGTGCTGGAGTATTTGAATCCGCAACCTGGTCAATGTTTTCTGGATGGTACATTAGGTTTGGCAGGGCATTCTGTTTTGATTGCAAATGAAATTGGTTCCACCGGACATTTAATTGGTATTGATCAAGATCAGCGCGCTTTAGAAAAGGCTCAAGAAAGGCTCTCGTCTTTTAAGGGGAGGTTGGATCTGTGTCACGGTAATTTTAGCGATTTCGACGAGGTAATTAAGCGTTTGGCGGTTAGCAAGGTAGACGGCATGCTTTTTGATCTAGGTATTTCAAGTTTTCAGTTGGATGATTTAGAGCGAGGTTTTAGTTTTAAATCCAATGGCCCCTTGGATATGCGCATGGACCAGTCAACCTCACTCACGGCTAAAGATTTGGTCAATCGATTGGCTGAAAACGAACTGGCGGATCTGATATTCAAATATGGTGAGGAACGATTAAGTCGGCGAATTGCACGCAGCATCATTCAGTATCGACAACAAAAATCATTCGAGACTGTTCAGGAATTGGAACATGTCATTTTTAATTCCGTACCAATTTCATATCGTCGGCAAAAGATTCATCCAGCAACACGTACCTTTCAAGCATTGCGGATTGCTGTGAATAAGGAGCTGGATGTATTGCAGACAATGTTGGGAAAGTTTGATCAATATTTAAAACCAGGCGGACGAATTGCTGTTATTTCCTTTCATTCTTTGGAAGACCGATTGGTCAAAGAGAAATTTCGTGAATTATCCCGTTTAGGGGTGATTGAAATAAATTCGAAAAAACCGTTGCGGCCAGGCGAAGACGAGGTAAAAATAAACTCACGCTCTCGTAGTGCCCGGCTGAGAGTTGCAGAAAGGATTTCATGCAGTTAAGCAAGTGGGTCAAACTCATGGCGTTTATCACTGTTCTCTCGTTGGGGTATATTCATGTTCAAATGAAGATTTATCAGTTGGCCTACCGTGCTAAACAAAAAGAGCATCAGATCCAGAAGCTCAAAGATGAAAACGGAGTTAACACTTATCATATACTTTCGTTAAAGTCGATCAGTCATATGGGGGAAAAGATGTTAGCCCAGGATTCTCCGATGGAGTTTATTAGTAATGACAAAGTGTTTGAGGTTGCTTCCGTACAGTCTGCCCCAACGGCGAGTGTCAACAAGAACGTTAACCATACTGCAGGTAAATTGACGTTTAATCTGAACAATTGGCTGACTGTATCAACACCGCAGGCAGAGGCCAAACAGCTGGATCAGTAACGATTGAATTAAGGATTGGCGATTGATTTAAAGTGATGAGGTAAAATTGTACCCCCGCAGACATTCCCCCCGATTTGGACTTGTTTTTCTTTTTTTGTTGATTTGTTTTGCCGTTTTCGCTGTCCGTCTGATTTTAATACAGCTTTTTAACTCAGATTTCTTGGCCTCCATGGCCAAAAAACAGCACAATCATTTAATTGTCTTAGAGCCGAAGCGCGGCACCATTTATGATCGTCACTTCAGGCCCCTGGCCATTAACCTTCCTGTTTATTCATTGTATGCTAATCCAAAAGAAATGAATGAAAAGGAAAAGGCACGCGCGATTAATATTCTGAGCGATAAATTTGGGTTTGATGCAAAATTTTTGAAGAACCGCCTGAATCGTGAGAAATATTTTGTTTGGCTCCAGCGCAAAATGCCCCAAGATTTCTATGAGGAAATTAAGCCGTATAAGCTCAAGGGCATTGAATTTATTAAAGAAAGCAAGCGGTTTTATCCGAATAAAACTTTGGCCTCGCATATTATTGGGTTTGCTGGAATTGATAATAACGGTTTGGAGGGAATGGAGTTGCATTTGGACAATTTTCTTAGAGGCAAGGAGGGAATGTCGCAAATCCTGCGTGATGCCCGTCAGCGCGAACTGCTGCTGGAAAAGAATTATATAGCTCCCCAGGATGGGGCCAATGTTACTCTAACAATTGACGAAACCATTCAATACATCGCTGAACGGGCGTTGGAAGAAGGATATAAAAAGTTTAATGCTAAAGGTGCTAGCATTATCGTTATAAATCCCAAGACAGGCGAGATCCTTGCGTTAGCAAATCAGCCTACTTATAATCTGGAAGACTATTCTAATGCTCCTCTTGACCATAAAACAAATCGAGCATTGACGTTCTCTT
>JAEUSC010000347.1 GCA_016789035.1 Candidatus Omnitrophota bacterium | reverse complement strand
ACTGCGGCAGGATGCGGATGAAAGGTCAGTACAACCGTTTTAAGCTTATTTTTTCTTCCGACAGCGACCATTTGTTTAATCAAAGACTGATGCCCCAAGTGAACGCCATCAAATATGCCAATTGCCGCAACCGTATTTTTTAAATTCATACTATCCTGACCAAGATCGCACATGCCCTTCATTTAGCTCCTCAAGTTTCACAGCGTCTTGCAATGTAAAAATTCCCACTTTCGTGCGCTGAATCTGTGTAATACATGCGCCGCACCCTAAACGAGCCCCCACATCTTCGGCCAATGTTCGAACGTACGTGCCTTTCGAGCACTCCAAATAGAACTTAACCTGCGGCAAAACACAATCAACCATCTGTAAAACATCAATGCGAATATTACGCGCTGGCCTATCAACCACGATTCCTTTTCTCGCAAGCTTATAAAGCCGCTCGCCTTTATACTTCACCGCCGAAACCATTGGCGGCTTCTGCTGGGAATCCCCGACAAATTCGCTTAAAACATTTTCAATTTCCTTTTGGTTAATATGCTCAAATGGCTTTTGTTCAATCACTTCACCCGTGATATCTGCGGTTGTTGTTTGTGTTCCTAACATCAATGTGGCTGCATATGCCTTATCGAATGTCACAAACTTATCAAACAACTTGGTAGAATTACCTAACAAAATAACAAGCACGCCCGTCGCTAAAGGATCCAAAGTTCCCGCATGTCCTACTCTTCGCATGGATAATTTACGACGCACCCGGCTGACAACATCATGGGATGTCATACCGGTTGGCTTGTCAACAACGATAATTCCGTTCATCCCAACTCCTTAATGATCAAAGGCAGAATCACCTTGCGGGTTTCCTTTAAACTCAAATCCAGCGTGCAGCCGCTCGCTTTGGCATGACCGCCTCCCTGAAAACGCGCAGCCAACAAGGATACATCAACCGACCCTTTGCTGCGAAAATTGACACGCGTTCTAGTTTTTCCAACCTCATTAAATATAACAATCACCCCTACTTCTTTGGCCGACCGCAAGAGACCAAACATTTTGTCTCTCACATCAAAACTATCCGAAAATTTTTTTAAGTCGGTTTGACGTAATTCTAAACAAGCCACTCTTCCACCTGACAGAAACTCCACCTGGGTCGACACACTCATGAATTGCTTCAAATCCTTAATCGAGACAACATCATAAATCTGCGTATAAATGTCCTGTGGCTTAACCCCGAGACCGATCAATTCTCCGGCCATTTGATGCGATAACATAGATGTGCAGTCGTAACGAAACGACCCAGTATCTGTCATAAGCCCGGCATAAAGCAAAACAGCCAAGTCTTTGGAAAGACCGATTTTCATGTCCTTGAATAACCCATATAAAACCTCAACCGTCGACGAAGACTTAGGAACAACCAGATTAATATCGCCAAAATGATCATTCGTTTTGTGATGATCAATATTTATGACCGGCTTACCTGTCCGTAGAAGCCCTCTGACACTGCCGACACGCGATAAATCTCCACAGTCCAAAACAATCGCCGCATCATAAACAACATCACGAACGTCTTTAGACATCTTAAACCATTCCGTCTTCGGCAGAAACGACAACCACTCCGGCACAGCATCTTCATTAAGCACAACCACAGTCTTACCCATAGACTTCAGAGCAACCGCCATAGCAAGCGCAGAACCGATCGCATCCGCATCCGGATTAACATGAGTTGAAATCAAAAATCTCTTATGAGAATTAACAGCTTTAATGACGGCATTTTTATTCATCTGCTTTTCCGCCTTCCTTGGGCATCTTTTTTATCTCTTCCAATGTTTGATCAATTTTTGAGGCATACGACAATGAGTTGTCGTGGATAAACACAATTTCCGGAGTGTATCGCAACCGTACTCTTTGACCGATCAGTTTACGGACAAATCCCCGGGCGCTGCTTAACCCCTCCTGAACATTTTGAATTTCTTTTCTATCATTGGATAATACTGAGAACCCGACGCGCGCGTGCTGCAGATCTTTACTGCACTCCACGTATGTGATCGTTACAAACGTCAGTCGAGGATCGTTAATCTCCCCATACTGAATCATATTTCCTATCTCACGCTTAATTTGCTGGTTGACCTTTTCCATTCGAACCATGACACACTCCTTACTGCCCACTCATTGAATACAATTTTCGAACATAAGCCAACTGCTCGTCTTTCTTTTGACAATCGCCCATTGCAACACGATACAAAACATCATCTAGAAGCTGCTTGTAAATTTTCCCGGCAGGAATGCCCTCGTGCATTAGGTCATCCCCCGAGATTTTAAGCGCTACTGTACGCCATTTTGTTAAGGCCTTAATTACCAACGGACGAACCTGTTGGCAAATAGGGTTCGCCCAGAAATACAACAACTCTTCATCACTTCTTGTGCGTAACAAATGGAACATCTCTTTCTGTCCATACAACTTCAAGGACTTACTTCGAAAAATGGGCACCAGTTCTTTTACAGACAAAACTTTTGCACGATCAGCACTTGGCAACGCCCAAACCCCCATCAACTCTTCACTTCTTACCTTAGACGCACCTTCTAGCAGAATCATCAATCGGATCAACCACCTGCTGATTTCCTCGATTCTTTCCAGGCTTGATATCCGTAAAAAAATTCGGTCCAATTGGCGCAAGGCGGTACTTTGGCGAGCCGTTATATTGATCCCCCACCGCGTTTTTTTAAGTAAACCGAGCTTTGACAAGCGCATCAAATTCCGTAAAGCCAACGGTTCATTCAAATTTTTCTTAAATTCTTCAAAAAGTCGTTGTGATTTAACACTGTCCAATGCATTATCTTTAAGCGCTTTTCTCAGCAACTTCTCCGTATGAAACTCCAACTTAAACCCTAACCTTTGTTCGAAACGTACGGCCCGCAGCATGCGAGTTGGATCATCAATAAAACTCTTGTCATGCAGAACACGAATTTTCTTTCTTTCTATATCATTTACCCCCCCAAAAGAATCAAAGATATTTCCAAATTCCTGAGAATTCACAGAGACCGCCATTGCGTTAACGGAAAAATCCCGTCGATATAGATCGACGGATAAACTCCCCTTACGAACATCAGGAAGCGCGCCAGGAGAAGGATACTCTTCTTGACGCAAAGAGGAAAAATCAATTTTTCTTCCATCCGGCAACGTTACAGTGGCGGTTAAAAACTGATGATAAGCAACCATGACACCATTTAATTGCTTGGCAAACTTTTGGGCAACCGCAAATGCGTTGTTTTCAACCGCAAAATCAAGGTCTATAACCGGCCGATTAAGTATCAAATCCCTGACGCATCCGCCTATCAAATAGGCTTTCACCCCGAGACTACTGGAAATCCTTCCCACTCTCTTAACCAATACCACCAATGAACTGTCCAAATGATCAAAAATCAAATTAACCTCGAGGATGAAATTGCTTATGAACCGACTTTAATCGTTCTTTATCCACATGAGTATAAATCTGAGTTGTCGAAATGTCCGCATGCCCAAGCATTTCCTGAACGGACCGCAAATCCGCACCGTGCTCTAATAAGTGCGTGGCAAACGTATGACGCAATGTATGCGGCTTAATGTTTTTATGCACCTGAGCCTTGCGCGCATAGGCCTTAATCAATTTCCAGATCATTTGTCTGCTCATGCGTTTGCCCAGACGGCTCAGAAATAGCACGTCATCGGCCGCAGAGCTCTTGTCCCATCGGGGGCGGACTTTTTGACAGTACGTACGCAGCGCCTCGCGGGCCTTCTTCCCCACAGGAATCATGCGTTCCTTTCGGCCTTTGCCGATGCAACGGATGTAACCCAAATCGAGATTCAACCCGCTTAATTTCAAATCGGCCAGCTCCGTCACGCGCATCCCGCTGGCATAAAATAATTCCAGAATTGCATAATCTCTGATTTGTTGAGCGCTTGTCCCATAGGCCGCCTGAATGATCCGCTCGATTTCCTCCTGATTCAAGACATCTGGAACCCGCTTCCAAAGCTTGGGGGATTCAATAAGGTTAGTAGGATCATCTTTCAGTAAATTTTCCCTGACCAAAAAGCGATGAAACATTTTAACCGAAGTTAATGCCCGACAGATAGAGGCCGTTGTTAATTCACGTCTTTTCAGATCATACAAGAAATCTGTAATCAGATCCCGTTTGACAGCCTCGAAGGTCAAAATCTTCTGCCGCTGCAAATAGCCCTGATACAAATTCAAATCACTGGCATAGGCCATCAACGTGTTTTTGGCCAGACCACGCTCGACTGACAAATGATCAATAAAATCTTTGACCCACTCTTCCATGAACGATTATTGAACCCTGAAGTGCTCTGATACGGCTTTAGGTTTAAATTCTTTATTAATGGTTCTTTCAATTTCTCTGAGTTCACTGTTAATCTTAGAGACATTTCGAAAAGACGCGGGTTTGACAAACTCATCATGAACCCAGACAATTTGATTTTTAAGAGTACTTAGGCCATCTGAAACAGGACTGACCACCTGTGCTAACATTTCCTCAATAGCCTTAAGTGCCGATTCCAAATCCCCAACCATCCGTTTATCATTTTTGATGGTTGCATAATTATCCGCAAAATCCGAAATCCATACCTTCAAGAGAGCATACTTTTGCCCATAAATATCCGCCGGCCCCATGGTTTTCACAGGATAGACTTCAGGCTCCAGAACAGGAACAAAATCACTGAGCGCGGCCTTGTCTTTCTTTTTCTGACGGATGAACTTCTTTTTAAGAGGAGCACAACCGGAATACATAAAAAGGACCGTCATGCACAGCGCCCCGACAGCCAACGGCCGCCGACTTTGCAAAAATTGTCTCATCATGAAATCATCTCCTTAAATTCTTTCAGATTTAAAATCCGAACTCCCAACTGTTGGGCCTTAGTCAACTTTGATCCCGCATCCCGGCCAGCAACCACATAGTCGGTTTTTGCACTGACAGAAGAACTTACCTCTCCCGCGAATTGCTTGACCATTTGTTCCGCATCCTGGCGTGTCAGCCCCTCCAACTCACCGGTAAATACAAACTTTTTTCCTTCCAGACGGGTGTCCCAAATATTCATGGCATCCTGCGTTAATTGCAAACCTCTTTCTCTGAACTTTTCAATTAATCGACGGACGGTCGGTCTTTCAAAAAACTCCACGATAGACTCAGCCATAACAGCTCCTACATCTTTGATGGTCCTG
>JAEUSC010000342.1 GCA_016789035.1 Candidatus Omnitrophota bacterium | reverse complement strand
CCTTTGAGAGTGATTTCGTTAGCTCGTTCAGCCGTTAACATACCTGCTCCTTTCGATATCCTGTGTTTATTTGTCTTCCAATTGCGTCTTATAGATCTGCGCGGCTAAAACCGCACCGGCAATGGGACCTAACCAATACATCCAACTCAATCCCAATTGCCCGCTAAATACAGCCGGTCCAAAATGACGGGCCGGATTCATCGCCGCCCCTGAAATAGGACCGCCCATTAAAATATCCAAGGCCACGGTCAATCCGATGAAAAGGCCGCCGACCTTAGGCGCACGCTTGTCCACGGCTGTTCCGTAAACCACAAAGACCAGAAAGAATGTCAGTACAATCTCCGTCAACAAAACAGATAATGAACCAACACCATCTCCTGCTGCCGGAGTTCCCCACGTGACGGCCCGTAATGTTTCCGCGGGAATGATCACAGTGATCAAGAAAGCTGCAGCCAAAGCCCCCAAACATTGACTCACGATATAACCCACGGCATTCTTGCCGTCAATTTTTCCTGCTGTTAAAAGACCGACCGTGACGGCCGGATTCAAATGACCGCCGCTAATAGCACCGGTGGCCGACACCATAACAGCAATTGTCAACCCATGGGCCAGTGCAATACCGGTTAAACCCAGCTTTCCGCCCGTGACATGATCCGCGGCAATCGCCCCCACACCAATAAAAATAAGGGCAAACGTCCCGACGAATTCAGCAATCAAGGATTTTTGGTTCATGCGACACCTTTATGAGTTGAAATGTTAGTGGAAGGTTTAAAATCTGTTGTTATCTTACGGATTTTGTTTTGTTTGTCAACACAAATGAAGCCGATTGAGTATTTTTCTCGTTTGTCGACGGGAGATTGTCAATTTAAAGACGTGGATGACAAGCCAAAAACAAGGGTTAAAAGCTCAAAATTTGCACCGCCGAATAAGAATTTTAAAATCTGTTGTTTCACCTGCGGAAACATGCGAAACTTGTGACAAAAATAACCTTTATTACCCTATAAGGACCACCATGTTCGCCTATAAAACGCAGATCCGTCTTCACGACACCGATGCCGCCGGCATCCTTTTTTTTGCCCATCAGTTTGAAATCGTCCATGATGCCTACGAACAGTTGTTAGAAAAACTCGGTTTTAGCTTTCCAACCATGCTCACAAAACGGTCCTACTTTCTTCCGATTGTTCATGCCGAGTCCGATTACAAATCCCCCCTTTTTGTGGGAGACAAAATCACCGTACGCATCACCCTTGGGCACATCGGGGACACGTCATTTAGTTTTGTATATACGATTCATAATCAGAAAAACGTGCTAGTGGGAACAGCCAAGACCGTACACGTGACGATCGACAAGAAAAAGCGGACCAAGATCAAGCTGCCGGCTGAGATTCGAACAAGCCTGGAAAAATTCGGAAAGAAAAAATAAAACCTCCCTCACACCGGGAGTAGAGGAGGTTCCATCTCACTTCGAGGCATTCGCCCGCTGTTTTAAGAATTGACGATTGATCTTTATACCCTGTTGCACATCAGCCGGCCACGGATAAAACGCGCAAGGGATTTTAAATTTCGGTAATTTTGCCAGCAAATGCTCGATCATTTTGGATTCGGACCAGGAGGGTTGCAAATTGTCCCACTGGATAAAAGCGACCGGTCTTTGGCCGAATTGGGCATCCTCCCGAGGAACAACGACTACCTGAAGAATGCCGGGAATTTGCCCCAGAATGGATTCAATTTCCTGCGGATGGATATTCTCTCCGCCAGAAATAAACATATCATCGCGCCGGCCCAACACTTTTAAACAGCCGTGCGCATCGAGAAGCCCTAAATCACCAGAATGAAACCAGCCTTCAGAATCAACCGGCCGGGTAATATCTTTCCTATTCAAATAGCCGCTAAAAAGCGTGGGCCCGCGCAAACAGATTTCTCCGTGGGCATCGATTTTCATTTCCCGATACGGTAAAAGCCGCGCACAGCCGGTATTGATATCTTTCAAACGTCCCGTCGCCACTTGGGATGCCATTTCCGTCAGACCATAACTCAAATAAATCGGAAGACCCGCCTCCAACGCTTGGGATAAAACGTGTGAAGGAAACGAACTGCCTCCCAAAAGGACGACTTTCAATTGGTTGGGCACCGCAGCTTTTTCACACAGCCGCACCAGCTGCGTCAATACCAGTGAAACGTGCGTGGCTTTTCCCTCGCCAACAAGACGCAGAAGATCCTCTTGGGCAGAAATCCGAATCGCAGCGCCCGCCAAAACGCAGCGCCAAATGATTCCCAAGCCCGACACATGAAAAAGCGGCAGTGACAGCAGCCACACAGAATCATGGAAAACAGGAATGACGTCATTGGATCCTGACGCATTGAAATACAAATTGCCGAAGGTCAACACCGCGGCCTTAGGCTGCGTTGTGGTCCCTGACGTCAAAACAATCACAGCCGCTTGGCCTGACCCAAACTGATGCTGTTTCTGATCCAGCGCATCAGCGACCTCCTTATGCTCAAACACAATCAAATCGGTGATTTCAAAGATCGACCACGGCCCCTTCAGCGGACCGGTCGAAGATGTACGGGCATAGACCACGGCACGCACATCGAGCAGCTCCAGAATGTTTTTGATCCGCTCGATTGGAAACCTGGGATTAATAGGACAGACCACCACCCCCAATCGCCACAACCCCCAACACACAATCAGCGCCTCCACGCTGTTGTCAGCCACGAGCGCAACGCGCTGACCGGACCGGATATCACGTTCTTTGAGCGAACGCACGGTTGCATTCACGTATTGATGCAATTGTAAAAACGAAATCCGACGGCTGCCCCAGAAAACCGCGGTCTTCTGCGGATGGTTCTTTGCAGCATTCAACAGGGGGCAATCGATATTGTCATTTAACTTCATAAAATTTTAAATTTTCACCAGTGACAAAAGAGATTGATTCAGATCCGGCCACCCAAACGCGGTGTCTTTCAAACGGATGGCATAATCATCTTTTTCCCATAAGAGACCTAGGAGGTCATTGGCAAACCAATCGGACGGACCCAACCCCGCATCAGACGTTGTGAGCGCAGCTAACTGCGCCAGCAGCCGCGTCCCCACCCCCGACTCAAAAGAAGAACTGATCACACATGACTTACGATTCTGCTGGGCATAGTCAATCCAGTCCAATGATTTTAGAATCCCTCCGATCATCGTCGGCTTAATAACCAAACACTTCGCGCTGGACAGCAACTCGCTTTCTTCTTGCGGAAGATTCCACAGCGTTTCATCCAGGGCCACATCAAAACCTGTCTGGGCAACAAACGCCCTAAGATCGTCAGAATTTTTGGCAGGCTCTTCAATGAATTCAACGCGATCACGGGGAATGTTTTTGCAAAACGTCACGGCTTCACTTAACTGCCAGACACGATTGACATCCAAACGAATTTTGTGCTGAGGCTCCAAAAGATCATGCAACGCATAAAATCGTTTCACATCCAAGGGAATATTACGGTCCCCGACTTTTAACTTAAACGTCTGACATTTGCGTTTAAGCAAAGACTTAACCTGGATGGCAACTTCCTCCGGCGAACCTTGAACCAAACCCGCCACCGATATATTTTCTTTTGCACCTTGAAAAATTGCCGCCGGATGCTGAGCCTGAACGATGCTTAACAAATGAATGATCGCAGTTTGAAGACCGAATGCAACTGACGGACAAAGCAACTGGAAATATTCTTGTGCAAACATCCTGCGAAGAGCTGCCCAATCTTCGGGCAGATCGCTTTCGAACAAAAACGGCCGCAATTCTTTCAACTGAAAAAGAGCTTTCTTAAGATTTTCCTGGCTAACCCCGGGCAACGGAGCCACATCGCCTACGCCCGAACGGCCGTCCGGCAAAATCAGACGGGCAATCAGCCCCTCTCTTTTCTTAAAAGAATGGGCGTGAGAGACAAACGGCTGGCTCAAATCCAGCGCGTACTGATAGATTTCAACGTCAGCAATTTTCAATGAATGACCCATCCGATGGAATAAAGCACACTGTAGACCAACAACAATTGTCCTGTGGAAGCCAGGGCGGCGTTTAACGAGGGGCCGTCCGATTCAACGGCAACAGTCTTAAAAACCGGGATAGCCATATAAAGAACGGAGCACGCCAGCAAAGACCAGGGCTGCTCTTTGGTTATCGCATACACCAAAACAGGGACAAGGCCGGCTGATATGACCGCCCAGAAATATTCATAGATCGCAAAAGTCCTTCCAAAACGAACAGCCAGCGTATTTTTTCTCACCTTCTGGTCCGTTAAGCGATCCCGCAAATTGTTGACCGCCAAAATGGCGACGGACAACAAACCCGGACCAATGCCCGCCACAATGACGGCCGTGTTCATTTCCAAAGATTGAACATAATACGTGCCGGCAACCGCCACCGGACCAAAAAAAATAAAGACAAAAAGCTCGCCTAAACCCACGTAACCCAACGGGCGCGGGCCAGCCGTATAAAAAATTCCGGATAAAATGGAGATGACACCGATAAGAGCAATCGCCCAACCCGCATGGTAAACCAAAAAAATGCTGGCGATAACCGCTAAGCCAAAAATAAGAACCATGGCGTTACGAACCTCGTGAGGCGAAATCAACCCGGCGGATGTGACGCGCACAGGCCCCAATCTTTCCGGAGTATCTGCGCCTTTTTTGAAATCAAAATAATCATTGGCCAAATTAGTCGCGATCTGAATACAGATCGCTGCAAAAAGCGCTACGGCAGCCACAGGATAATCTTGGACACCCTGTCCTTTGGCCATGGCCGTGCCAATGACAACAGGGGCAATCGCTGCCGGCAATGTTTTAGGTCGAAATGCCAAAATCCAGGGATTTATCATGGTCAGGGAATAATGGGCAACGTTTGATGGTCTTTATCTTTGAGGTCTTTTAACTGTTTGGCATGATCCTCAGCTTCTCCGTCCTTAAGGGTCGGCTTATTCGCAATCTGCAGCACAGATTCTTTACTGCCGCCCTGATTGCAAAAAACCTCCACTCGAATAGTGTCCCCCGGCTTGGCCACAACTGGAATAGCCGCTTGAAATTCACTGGCAGAATTCTGACGCGTCAAATATGTTGTCTGTGGTTCCTTCTCCCCGAACGTCACACGGAACCGCCGAATATAATGTTCCAGCCTGTCCTGAGTCGGATGCCGCCCGGAAACCAGAATGACTTTCTTTTCTTGATCATATGAAACATCCAGGGATTCCGGCGGGGTCGCCCACACGGCACCCGGCATCCATGCCGTGACCACAGTCATTAAAATGATTTTGACTTTCATAGGCGTTCGCCTCTACAAGGTCGTATTCAAGAAATGAAGATGACCAACAAATTCGTCCACCAAAGACTGATCTATCAAGCCATCCTTAAACAAAAAGTTGATTTCGTAAAATTGTTGTCCGTTTAAAAGGCAGACGCTGACATTTTTTCCCGCAGTACTGTCATAAGAATACATCGCAACCGCATAGCCTGCAATTTTTGTATTCTTCAGCGCATGACTCGCCAGTATTTTCAGCGTATCGATTTTCAATTTCGCGACCCAGAATGAAACCGCTACCATTTCCAGCTGGTCCGAGGAAAAGGCCTGCTCCTGACTAAGGTCCATCACAAAAACAGAAATTAACTGCTGACCGTTTTGATGGTTAAAGACCAAGGCATTGCCCCTGGCGTACTCGGGGTCAACAATAAATCCGGCCGGAACTTGAACGGAAAATCGGCCCTGATCATCTTTATAATTCCTGGCTGTACTAACCCGCTCAATTTGTCCTAAAAACTCTGTCATCACAAATACGGAAACGCGGTACATCAAAGCCATGCCGGCTAGAATTCCAAGAGAAATGACAATATATTTCCAATCTTCAAACCGCGGTTTTGAATCCAGCACGCGTGTCAGACTGATC
>JAEUSC010000337.1 GCA_016789035.1 Candidatus Omnitrophota bacterium | reverse complement strand
CGAAGGAACAATTGGGAATTTAGACTTATAGGCGATTGATGTGATACATGATCTTGCTATCCTAAAGATTAATGACGACTATGACGATTTTCTTGAATTGGGGGATTCAGAGTTTCCGAAAGGCACTAAAGTATTTTCTATGGGAAATCCCCATGATTTGGGAATGTCAATTGTGGAAGGCACATATAATGGACTGCTTGAAAAAACCATGTACCGCAAAATTCATTTCTCTGGATCGTTAAACGGCGGCATGAGCGGTGGGCCTGCCCTTGATAATAAGGGACATGTGATTGGAATCAATGTGGCTACTTACGGTAATCAATTGAGTTTCTTGGTTCCTGTAGATTACCTGCGTCAGCTGTTTGAGACCATCAAAGATACAAAAGATCAGATAAATGATTTCAACTGGAATCATGTCATTGAACAACAATTGACTAAAAACCAAGCTGAAGTGGTCGATGGAATTATCAGTTCTTCATGGGAATCACTGCCGATGGGCAATGCCCAAGTGCCGGGTGAAATGACCAGTTTATTTAAGTGCTGGGGAGATTCCAAGGAGGATGATAACGATGAGCTCTATCAGTGGACCGCTTTGCGTTGTTCAAGTCAGGATGACATATTTATCGCCCACGACCTTCGCACTGGACAAATTATTTACAATTATTTGTGGATCACAAGTAAGGGGTTGAACCCGTTTCGCTTTTACCGGGTGTTCGAGAGTTCCTTTATGCAGACGTATCAATTTGAAAATGCAAAAGAAGAGGATGTTGAGAATTTTAAGTGTCAGACGTCATTTGTAAAGCTTGCCGGAGAACATTTCAAAACCATTCTCTGCGCGAGGCCATACAAAAAATTTCCTCTTCTCTATGATGTGAACCTGAACTTGGCATCAGTTGATGAATATAAAAAGGGACTGCTTGTGGAATTGGTGCTTTTGGGTGTAACCAAGGAAAAGTCTCAGGCATTGGTCCGCAAGTTTATGGAGTCAATACAATGGACAAAGTGATCTTGGAATTTATCAAAGATTCAGGAAAGCATCCGGATTACCGCGTGTATCACTCCATGAATGTGAAGATCGGAAGGGGATATGAAAATGATTTGATTGTTTCCGATCCTTATGTGTCCCAAGCGCACTGCGTGATTCGGGTGCATGAGGATGGATTTTCTGTGCAAGATCTTGGTAGTCTTAACGGAACCTGGGTTATAAAAAATCCTGTGGGTGGAATTTCCAACGGAAAGTCGCTGTCGCACCAAAAGGTGGATAGCAGTTGTCATATAGTTTCTGGAGAGATTGTCATTGTAGGTCATACGAAAATTCGCTTTCTTCACTCTGGCCACGAGTTGGAGCCCGCAAAGCCAATTCTTAAACCGAGCGCTTTTTTTGAAGAAATCTCCTCAGCGCCAAAATCATGGTTGATTGTATTGAGTTCGATCTTGCTGGCCTGTGCGGTTGAACATCAGGAGAGCTTCAAGAATCTTCCTGTGTCTCGGTTTTTCTCAATCGGGATCGGGTTGCTGTTGACTTTTTTAATATGGTCCGGCATATGGTCGTTTGTGGGCTGGCTGATCAAAAGAAAAGCATTTTTTAACGCACATTTGTCCTGGGTGGCTCTTTTTTTTCTTTCGATGACATTGTTTTATCCTTTGGCTGATCATTTGGGTTATGTATTTAGCAGTCCTATGGTTGAGATGATTGCCGGGGCTTTGATTTTCTGGCTGTTTATTGGAGCGCTGCTGGCCGGCCATTTGATGCTGGCAACTGTGATTTCTCGAAAATATCAGATTGGCGTGGCTGTGGGAATTTCAACGGTTGTAATTTTGTTTGGCGTTGTTACCTATTTTGCCGGGCGTCCGCAGTTTAATCCTCAGCCTGAACTGTATGGGACACTGATTCCCCCTTATGCACGGCTGGTAGCAGGGCAATCGGTCAATCAGTGGATTGAAGCTAGTCAAAATATTTTTGTTCAAAAAAAACATGAATAGTGGCATCGAGCAAAAAAATACAATAGAACGTGGCGTCAAAGCTTCATTGACGGGGATTCTGATTAATGTGACATTAGCCATGATCAAAGGTACTGCAGGAGTTGTTGGCAATTCCTATGCGTTGGTTGCTGATGCGGTTGAATCAACGCTCGACATTTTTTCCTCAGTGGCTGTCCTGGGTGGGATAAAAATCGCCGCCATTCCTCCGGATGAAAACCATCCGTATGGTCACGGGAAGGCCGAGCCATTGGCGGCTATGGTGGTGGCGTTTGTTTTGATGTCTGTGGCGATTGTTTTGGCAATCGGGAGTCTTGCAGAAATCGTTTCAGGTTTGCATCGTGCGCCCGCTGCTTTTACATTGTATGTTTTAATCCTTGTGGTCTTGGTCAAAGAAGTTTTATTTCGATGGATCGTGAGAATAGGAAACGATACCGGTTCTTCGGCGCTTCAGGCGGATGCCGTACATCATCGCAGTGACGCAATTACGTCGTTAACGGCGTTCATTGGAATTTCCATTGCGATCATCGGAGGCAAAGGTTATGAATCGGCAGATAATTGGGCGGCTTTATTTGCGGCCGGAATTATTTTTTACAACGCGTATCGTCTTTTAAGGCCGGCGCTGGATGAAATCATGGATGCATCCCCATCATCGGATATGGAAATATCTGTGCGGACCGTAGCTCGGACGGTAGATGGGGTGATCGGCTTGGATAAATGTTTTATCCGAAAGATGGGGTATTCTTATTACGTGGATTTGCATGTCGTGGTTGACGGGAATGTTTCTGTTCGTCGCGGTCACGAAATTGCGCATATTGTAAAAGACAACATCAAAGAGAAAATCCCAGCGATTGTCGATGTTATTATTCATGTGGAACCGGCCAGAGAGTGATGCGGTATGTCTTTAGCACAAATAAATTGGATTCGTAGTATTGGTCTGTTGGGCCTGTGTGTGTTCGCTTGCGACTTATCATGGGGGCAAGCAACGCCGGTAACGTCTAAATCAGCTTTAACCCAAGAATCTCCTTCTATTGAACTTGGCCAAAAGGCTAAGGAAGCTTGGAAAAAAGGGGAGCTTTTTGCAGCGCGGTCTTTGTATTTAAAAATTCTTAAAGAGTTTCCTGATGCGGAGAATATTCAGGATGTAAATAAGCAGCTGGGGAATATTAATGTTGCGATTGTTCGATCGCCGCTTCGAAGCCGGCAGACCGAGATATACACAATTCAGAAAGGAGACACGCTCGGAAGCATTGCTCAGAAAATGGGAACAACTATTGAACTGATTAAAATTCGTAATCAGTTAGAAAGTAATAAGATTACGGCTGGTCATAGGCTTTCTGTCTGGAAGGGCTCATTTTGGATTGCTATTGATAAATCGGATAATGTTCTGGCCTTGAAAGTTGGTGATGAGCTTATTAAGAATTATCAGGTTTCCACAGGTAAGAACAATAGCTCTCCGGTCGGTAATTTCCGGATTAAATATCGGTATATGCATCCGGTTTGGTTTCACAAGGGCGATGTCGTGCCTGCTGATGACCCTAAGAATTTTCTAGGAACGCGATGGCTGGGTTTTGATCTTCCGAAATATGGAATCCATGGCACAATTGAACCGGAACTCATTGGACAATCCGTTTCCTCAGGATGCATACGAATGCGCAATGAGGACGTTCAGGAATTGTATGATTTAATTCCGATGGGAACTAAGGTTATCATTACAGATTAAACCGAATAAATTAGGACTTGAGAATTGACAGCCTCTTTTTGAATTGGTAATCTTACTTTCAGTTAATTCAGTTGTAGAGTTAAGCGATTATGGCAGATTTCTCGGGTATGATGTAACACAAAGAGCCAGGGCTGGCTCGTGGTCCGTGTAAGTGAATTCTCAGGAGGATGATATGCGTATCAGTGGGTTAGTTGTATTG
>JAEUSC010000333.1 GCA_016789035.1 Candidatus Omnitrophota bacterium | reverse complement strand
GTAGAGGATTTAATAAAACGAAACAGAGATCTCGTGAACGAGCAATGATCGATGAACTCCGCGGGGTTTCGGGTGTTGTTCGTGTGGCTTTGGAAACTGATCAGGTTCAGCACAACATTTAACTTATTATTTAAGGACCCGATCTTTATGCGGATTTTTTATTCCGGCATGATGCGTGACTTATTTGCATGGGCTGTTTTGACGGTGTGTATAGGGTTTGTTCCTCCTTTGACCGCGGCGGCCGATTCCTTGGATTTCTCCGACATCACCAAAATCGACTTATATGTTACCTCCAGAACTGTTGCTAAGGCGGAGCGGGCTTTTTCTAATCGAAGTTTCCGTAAGGGCAAGATACCGGGAACTTTTGAGGTTCGTCCCGGTGTTAATTATTTTACAAATCCTTTAGAATTTTCTTATGCGGAGGGTTTTGTCCGTCTCAACGACGGTCCGAAGCGGGATGTTCAGTGGCGTTTTCGAGGCCTTACGCAGACGCATTGGCAATCGTCATTTCCAGAGCGTTCTATGAAAATCAATTTTCTTAAAAATAAAGATCTGCTCTTTGATGTCTTAAATTTGAGCATTATTGATGCCGACCCATTAATGCGGGACGCCATTTCCTATGAGATTTATCATGCCTATGGTTTAATCACACCGCGCATTCAGTTGGTCCGTTTTTACATTAATGGTTCTTACGCGGGTTTTCGGACATTGGTGGAAAATCCTGATGATCATTTTTTGATAAAACGCGGCCTTTCAACCGGAAATATTTACCGAGAAAATTCTTTCTCAGTGATGGGGGATAAACTTAACAGCGGTATAAAATATTTTCAGCGCCGATGGGTTAAGAAGAGTTTGGAACGGGAGAAAAATTGGGATGATTGGGTTCATTTTAATCATGTATTGAATCTATTTAACCGTGGAACAAGTGCGGCACTTTTGGATACCGATTATTTTGCAAAATGGATGGCCATTAGTTTATTGCTTCCGCTTCAACACATGATTGATCACAACATTTATCTTTATCATAGTCTGAAAACTCAGAAGTGGTATCAGATTCCTTGGGACCCGACTGTGAGCATTTTTGACGATGTCAAAGAGGGGGTTCTCTATTACGCTCCCAATAAGCTGTATGCTGTCTTTTTGCGGAATGTTCATAATTTCTACGCCCGTAACCAGCAGGCATGGAAGTTGCTAAATGACGATGCCTTCTTCGAAAATTTGGCAAGAATAATTGCTCAGCTGTATGAAAAATATGAAGCAGAATACTTGTTTTGTAAAAACCAGTCGATTGTCTGTGACGGAGTGCAATATCACAATATTGATTGGGAAGAAATCCACAAGCAAAAAACACAGGTTCACGAGCTGTTGTCGGCCAAACGGGAGGCTGTAAAAAAAATATTTTACGAGCTTCCTACATATTCCGTACAGCACAGCGATACGAGGCTCATCATTACTGGAATGGCTCCTCTAGAATTTAAATTTGAACATAAGGGGTGGGCCGTGGAGTCTTACGACAACCTTTTTGCTTTGCAGCAATCAGCTGATCAGAGCGTTTTCTTAATTGAGCCGGATCCGGGGGCATCAAGGACGTATCGGGGCAACCGGCATGTGACAATTCAGGCATTTAAGATTGTGCTGCGTCCTTTGGACCGCCGTGCAGGGAGTCCTCAGTTTGTTTCATTATACGGTAATCAAAGAAGGGAAGTTGTTTCGAAAGGTGAAGATTTCAGCGAGATGTCAAAAAAGGCAGCTGTGGTTAATAAGGCTCCGATAACGAGCATATTGGATTGGAGCCGTATCCAGGACGGGTTTCGGGAATGGATATCAGCGATCGAAGACGGCTATATGCGTTTGAATAATCGCGCGGATACCCAGGATCTTTTAGAGAGGTTTGCATTATGGTTGGATAAATTTCGATACCGGGAACACCTCGCTTCTGGCAAGGAGATTCACTGGCAGGGTGAAAAGTTATTAAAGAGCACAACAGTGGTCCCGAGTACAACAACTCTCATTGTTGATCCCGGTACGGTTGTGAAATTGGGGCGGAAGGTTTCCCTGATTGTGCATGGGACTCTTAAGATTAACGGGAAGCCTGGGCAGGAGGTTTTATTCACATCCATAAGCCCAGTGAGAGCCGATCGAGATGCCTGGGGAAGTGTGTGTTTTATCAATTCGATTTCCGAGGTTTCTCATATGTCGTATGCTGTCATTGAAAATGGCAGTGAAGCCCATGAAATGGGTATTCATTGCAAGGGTGCTATTTCTGCATATCATGTGCCTATTGTGATTGAGCATTCGGAATTTAGAAATAGTCATGCGGATGATGCTGTTAATATTCTTTATTCAAAGGCCAAGGTTACAGATTCGTATTTCCACAACAATAAAAGCGATGCTTTAGATTCTGACTTTAGTCAGGTTGATGTTAGGCGGGTTCGGTTTGAAAATAACGGTAATGATGGTCTGGATTTAGGAACATCGATTGGTTTCTCGAAGGATAATCTTTATCTCGCGCAAGGGGACAAAGGCATTTCGGTGGGAGAACAGTCGCAGGCGCAGATTATTGAAAATGTCTTTATAGGAAATGATAAAGGGGTTGCCATGAAAGATGGGTCGGACGCCTCGATCCAGAATAATGTATTCTTCCGCAATGCCTATGGCGTCAAAGCCTATATCAAGAAGTCGAAATTTGAAGAGCCCAAAATGACTATCAAAGACAACTACGCCTATTTAAATACTGCTGATTTTCATCATGATGGATCGGCGATGGACGTGCAGTACGAATACGGGTTTGAGTCGGTTGACCCTTCCTCTATGATCAATAAGGTTAAGAATAATTGGCTCAAAGGGAGGTTTGCGGATTATGTCCGAACAACAACTCACTGAAAAGCAGTTGCTATTGGCCAGGGATCGTGTAGAAGTAAAATATTTTTTTCCTTTAGATAAGATTGAAAAGCTCATTTCATACATTAGTCCATTTATGAAGGCTGATCAGTACGCTCGGGGGGAAAGTAATAGGGCGTGTTACCGCGTAGGTTCGGTCTATTTTGACGGGCTCGATAAGGATTACTATTGGAGTCATGTCGAGGGATATCCACATCGCCGCAAGGTGAGGATAAGGCAGTATGGTTTAGGAAAAGATGAGGTTTTCTTTCTTGAAGTCAAAGAAAAGATGTTTGTTTCTTCTAAAAAGTACCGATGGGTTCTCGACAGGGCCCTTGTCGATAAGATCAAACGCTGTTTGAATCATCAAGAATTTTACAGTTGTCTAGAACAGTCTTCCGTCACGCCCGAATATGCTGAGATGAAACGGTCGATCGGTTTTGATGTCGTAAAGTATCGTATCCGTCCCGTACTGTTTGTAGACTTTATGCGTATGCCTTTTGTTTCCAAGGAGGATTCTTCCCTTCGGTTGACAGTTGATTATGATATTCAGGCCTCACAGGCCGTGTACCCCTTATTTCTCGGCCATGCTCATCGACCAAAAGTAATCTTGAGTCCTCACGCCTCCATCTTGGAATTAAAGCTTAATGGTCGGATCCCGAAGTGGATGGAAGATATTCTTTTGACATTCGATCTGAGGCGTACGGCTTTTTCGAAATATCGAGCCTCTGCCGATAAATTGTATAATCTTTACGGTTGAGCCCGCAATGATCGGTGGCGATCGTGCGTAACAGAAGGTGGTTCACCAATGACAAATTTTTTATTCAAGGGTTGTCATGAAAATCATTGCGACTAACAAAAAGGCATATCAAAATTTTAACCTTCTGGAAAAATGGGAGTGCGGCATTGCCCTTACAGGAGGAGAGGTAAAATCCATCCGCGCGGCGGAAGTGAATTTCAAAGATTCGTACGCCTGGGTTAAGGACGAGCAGGTTTACCTTTCCCATATGCACATCAGTCCTTATGAGCAGGCCGGTTATATTCAGCCGGAACCGGACCGCGTCCGTAAGCTTCTTATGCATAAAAAGGAAATTAAACGCATTCAGGGATTGATGACGGCACGCGGAAAGACGTTGGTACCTACACGTATTTACATTACCGAGCGCGGCCTTGTTAAAGTTGAGATCGCAGTCGGCCAAGGCAAGAAGCTGTATGATAAGCGCGACGATATCAAAAAGC
The DNA here is from genome assembly GCA_016789035.1 of Candidatus Omnitrophota bacterium. GTDB lineage: Bacteria > Omnitrophota > Gorgyraeia > Zapsychrales > Fredricksoniimonadaceae > JAGNTT01. Next base: position 415 of record JAEUSC010000333.1, on the reverse strand, counting down.
GCGAAGTCAACCGTGAGATTTCTCGTGCGGTCCGACGTCATAAAAATTAGTTTGTCAGTGGCGTTGGACAATGTTAATATTTGATCGTTCTTTCTGAATAGAGAAATGGTACACTTCGCACGTGACACATGACATTTGGGGGTGACTGGCCTCGACTTGTGTTGTCAGTGGGTAAGTGGCATGCCGCGGACGCTTGGTTGGCCGCGTTAACAATCCGAGCACAAATTACACGCTAACGATGAAACGTTAACGTTCGATGGTGTTATGGCTCAATTCGCCAAGACAGCTCCGGCTGTTCCGGTGATGCCAGTCATGGCTCCTTCGGCTGCGTTGGCTATCTAAAATAGCCAATCCCTCTAACCTGATGTGCCTGTTGTCGGGCTAAGAGGTCATTCACAGGCTGGTTTTGATGCGA
>JAEUSC010000331.1 GCA_016789035.1 Candidatus Omnitrophota bacterium | reverse complement strand
TGAAGGAATGGTACCGGAGGAAGATTTAATCCGCATTCCTGCCGTTCAGAAATTCAATGGTTCAGATTTTTCTGTTCAACTTCCAATCCCTGGAGTTTTGACAGAGGCTTTGGGCGGATTTAAGCCGGACATTGTGCATTCCCACCATCCTTTCTTAATCGGAGACACGGCAATGCGCATGGCCTCATCTTATAACGTTCCGCTTGTTTTTACGCATCACACCCTTTATGAACAAAATGTTCATTATGTCCCGGGGAATGCGGATGTCCTGCAGAAGTTTGTCATTGAGCTGGCAACGGGGTATGCCAATTTGGCCGACCAGGTCTTTGCTCCCAGCCAAAGTGTGGAAGGGCTCATTAAAAAAAGAGGGGTCCAAACCCCGGTCGATGTTGTTCCGACCGGGATATTGCTCGATCAATTTGCCCGGGGAGCTGCCAAGTCCTTTCGAAAAGAGCACAATATTCCTGCCGAGGCTTTTGTAGTGGGATATCTGGGCCGATTGGCGCCCGAAAAGAATCTTGATTTTTTGGGACGAGTGGTTATGGAGTTCTTAAAGAAAAATCCGGATGTTTATTTCTTGGTTGTGGGGCATGGTCCGTCAGAGGAAACCATTCGAACGCTGGCAACCGAAGCCGGTGTGATGGATAGATTACGCGTGGTGGGTTCTTTAACGGGTAAGGAAAAGGTGAATGCTTATCATGCGATGAATGTTTTCGCGTTTGCCTCCCAGAGTGAAACGCAGGGCCTTGTATTGACAGAGGCCCTGGCGTCGCGGGTTCCCGTGGTGGGCGTTGACGCCAGCGGAGTCAGAGATGTCATTGAAGACAAGATCAATGGCTGCCTGATCATGCAGGAAAATCAGGAAGAATTTCTTCAGGCCTTGGATTGGGTCCGGAATCTTCCCCAACCAGCCACCCAGAAAATGAAAAGGGCCTGCCGGTACACCGCGGAGCGTTTTTCTTTGGACAAATGTGTGGACAAAGCATTGTCTGTTTATCAGTCGCTGAAGGTTGCCAGCAATTTTACCCGGCGGGGAAGTGAAAACAGTGTGTGGGAAAAAACGGGCCGATTAATCCGTGCCGAGGTGGATCTTGTTGTGAATATGACCAAGGCAGTCGGCGCGGCGTTGATTCCGCTACCAGAGAAGCAAGACCATCCCGAAATACCTGAAAATCCGAAATCCGAAGATTCAGTGCAAAAAGGATCGATGCTATGATCAACAAAAATTAACTTCGCTAAGGTTAGGAGGTCTTGTGAAATTACTTGTCTTTGCCGGTTCTCTACGAATGGATTCCTGCAATAAAAAGTTCGCCCGGGAAGCCGCCCGGTTGGCCCAGGAGGCAGGGGCGCAGGTGGAATTTGTGGACTTGAGGGATTATCCCATGCCTGTGTATGACGGCGATATTGAGACTGCTTCCGGAATCCCTGAGGGCACGCGCCGTCTCGGTGAAAAGATCAAGGCGGCAGATGCGCTGATTATTTCCACTCCGGAATATAATGGAAGTATCCCCGGTATTTTGAAAAATGTAGTGGATTGGTTATCGCGTGAGAAACCCGTTTCCCTGGCGGGAAAACATCTTTTGCTTTTGGCGGCATCTCCCGGAGCGTTGGGCGGAACGCGCAGTCTATGGCATACGCGTCAGCCATTTGAAGTTCTGGGCGTTCATGTGTTTCCATCTATGCAGGGGCTGCCGAATGCTTACGAAGCTTTTGATGCCCAGGGAAGGCTTAAAGAACAAAAGCCTTTAGAAAACCTGCGCAAACTTTTAGGACAATTTATGCAGCATACCGGCTTCAAAGTTTAGCTTTTTAGGACATTTTTAAGAGAAAACCTTGCAACGAGCAGTTGCAGGTTTTTTTTTTTAGGTTATAATGAAACTCCAACTAGCAATTAAAAGGTCAGCATTATGGATTTACCGCATCGCTTTAGAAGATGGTTCAAAACCCGCTTTGCCGTTTTATACCCTTTCGGTTTATATCTCATTCTTTTTTCCAATTCCGATGATCATTCCATTATGCACGGGATCTGGTTTATCATGGCGGGTCTGCTGATTCGTCTGTGGGCCAACGGTTATGCAATCAAAATGGACCGGTTGACCACCTGTGGTCCGTATGCTTACTTAAGACATCCGCTGTATCTGGGTACGATTCTTTTGATGTTAGGTTTTATTCTCATGCAAAAAGTTTATGTGGTTGGGGCCGTCTTTCTTGCTGCATTTCTTTTTGTTTACTCGCGCACCATTCGCAGTGAAGAGGGGATGCTGCTTGCAAAGTTCGGACAAGGTTACACGAATTACCGAATGAGTGTTCCTGCAATTTTTCCAACATTTCAGGCTTATCGCAACGGCGAAAAGTGGCCGTTTAGTTTCCAGCGTCTTTTGCATAGCCAGGAATATAAATTATTTCTGTGGATGATTATCCTGATTATTGGCTTTCATCTGAAAGATGAACTGTTGATCGAGCATGAAACCCCGGATCTCAAGATTTGGATGTTGACCCTAACGGCATTGGCCATGGCCAGTTCAGATTTCATCTTAGATATATTCCGCAAGAGGAAATATAACTCCTTGATTGAGAAGCTCACCGGTTTTTTAACTTCAACTCGAAGAAATATCCTTTGCATTGTCGTATTGTCTTTTGTTTTT
>JAEUSC010000306.1 GCA_016789035.1 Candidatus Omnitrophota bacterium | reverse complement strand
GATCCGTCCCGTCCCGTAATTCCCTGGACGATAACTTTTGTGTTCTGGTCAATTAAAATGCTCAATTTAAAACCTCTTTATTTTGCCAATGAAACTGCTTTGGTAACAGCTTCACGCATGGACTTATATGTTGTAACACCGGCTTTGGACAAAATTTCTTTGGCAAGGTCTTCGTTCGTACCTGTCAAACGCACGACAAGAGGAACCGGAAGTTCAATCTGTTTCTTCGCGGTCAAAATCCCGTTGGCAATATCATCGCAACGTGTGATTCCACCGAAAATATTAATCAAAATTACTTTAATTCCTTTATTCTTAAGGATCAGTTTCAGGGCGTTTAAAACCTTTTCGGGATTGGAACTACCGCCGACATCCAAAAAGTTAGCCGGCTGACCGCCTAATAACTTGATAGCATCCATTGTTCCCATGGCTAGTCCTGCACCGTTGACAATACACCCAACATTTCCTTCAAGCTTTACGAAGCTCAATCCCATCGTTTTAGCATCAACTTCATCCTGGTCATCATATTTGAAATCGCGCATAGATTGCAGTTGCTCATGGCGATAGAGCGCATTATCATCAAACAAAACTTTCGCATCTGCAGCGATCAATTTGCCATTGTCGTCAATAACAAGAGGATTGATTTCGGCTAAGGAACAATCAAAAGAGATAAAAAACTTAAGGAGCTTTTCAAAAATTGCTGTTGCTTCTTGATGATACTTTTGGTCCGGGAATAAACTGCGGATAAATTCACCCCACCGTGCAGGATCAATTGTCTTTGCGCCTTCCAGATAATACTTTAAGATCTTCTCAGGATGCTGCTTGGCCGTTTCCTCAATGTCCACACCGCCTTCATTTGAAGCGATGATGACAATATCCCCCTTAATGTTATCGATCGTGACAGCTGCATAATATTCTTTTTTAATGTTCACGACCTTGGCGACCAATATTCGCTCAACAGCATAACCTTTAATCGTGAGATTTTTGATTTGATTAAAAACTTGGGGAAGCTCGCTTGCAGAATGGACCAACTTAACACCACCAGCCTTACCGCGGCCACCAACGAGAACCTGCGCCTTTAGAACCACAGGAAAACCGATGGATTCAGCAATCTTCAACGCTTGATTAGCGTCTTGAGCGACTTGGCCGTCACAAACAGGAAGACCTGCGTGGCGAAATAATTCAACAGCTTGATACTCGTGAATTTTCATGAAAGACTCTAAAATTGTTTTTAATTATCAAAACTTTTAGGATATTAACATAGAATACAAAAAATAAAACAAAGAATTTAATTATTTTGTTTAAACGGCGATGAAGCATCATCCAGATGCGCCGCTAAAAGCTTCAATGTCTGCAAACCAATGACACCATCGCCTCTTAACCCATTTGATTTCTGAAAATCTACCAACATCATTTTCGACTTCTTTCCCATGACCCCATCAATCTTTCCAACGTCAAGACCAGCATTAAATAAAGCCAGTTGGACCGCGCGGACATTGACGGTGCCATTTACGGTTAGCCCACAGGCATCAAACATGTGCAACTTCTCCCATGTGGCCTTATCAATAAATCTATTTTCATCCAAACCGTTGTTTTTCTGAAATTGCAAAATCGAATCTCGCGTTGCAGGGCCTATTTTTCCGTCGACAGTGCCAATAGGATAACCAAATAATTTTAACAACCTTTGAACCTCTTCAATTTTTTTGTTGGCCTCTAGTGGAAGGGCTTCTCCTACAATTGCCTTCTCTTCAGCACCTTCTCTCTGAAGAAGATAGTAAACCTTTTCACAGCCGCTTGCCGAAAAAACAATAAAAGCCAGCAAAGGCACAGAAATCCTGTTTAAGAAAAGCATATATAAAATTTTATTTCTCATTGATCATCGATTCAGCTACAGTATGACCCGGCAAGCATTGAAAAACTTAGAAATCATCATACAAATAATATTTTTATTGTCAAAAATGAAACCCAAAGAATGGATTAACAAAATATTTCAGACCAACAAAGGGTGCATCCTCATCCTGGTATTGCTGGGATTGTTTATTTATATTTGGAGCCTTCCCAATGAAATGTTTTGGGACGACGACGACTTTATCCTCAAAAATCGTTACATCAAAGAATGGCAATATTTTCCGCAATACTTCTCTCAAAATTTAGTGGCAGGTGCCTCTCTAAATAGCAACTACTGGCGGCCTCTGCTATTAATCGTCTTTGCGAGCGAATGGAGTTTGTGGAAAGACTGGCCACCGGGCTGGCATTCTGTCAATACAGCCTTTCATTTGGCCGACAGTGTCCTGTTATTCTTCATTCTTCTGACCATTTTTCGAAACCGAACGCTCGCATTTTGCACTTCATTAATTTTTCTTACGCACCCAATTCAAGTTGAGACGGTCGTTTATGTCAACAGCCTTGGAGATTCTTTGTCTGTTTTCTTTATGTTTACGAGCATTTTGCTTTATTTAAAATTCCGGCTTTCAAATACGAACGCCTCACTAAGCCCTTACTATTACATAGCCCTTGCCACGTATCCGTTAGCGCTTCTTTCGAAGGAATCCGGCATCCTTTTGCCGGCGTTCATCGGTATTTGTGATTTCATGTTACTTGATCCTAAGAAAACGTTCCTGCGGCGAATGATCATTATTGGGCGGACCATTTGGCCGTTTGCGTTGATGGCACTTTTTTATATCTATCTGCGTGCTACCAAATTAAATTTCATCAACACTTTTAATTTCTACGATGAAAATACGGAATTCACTTCCAATTTTTGGTTGAGGCTTATCAACTTCTTTCAAGTTTTGCAGATTTATTTTGGATTGATATTTGTTCCTTATGATCTACGGGTGGAACGCATCCTTGAAGTGCCCAAGACCTTCTTTCAGCCGGCCGTAATGTTCGGATCCCTAGTTTTCAGCGGCATGGTTTCGTGTGCGGCTTATTACTGGAAAAGAAAACCAACGATAACTTTCGGCATTTTGTGGTTTTTCATCGGTCTTATTTTGACATCCAATCTTTTTGTTGCGATCAATGCCCTTGTCTATGAACATTTTCTGTACGTTCCTATTATAGGAATTGCCGTGCTGTTATGCTGGCTGGTCATCCATCACCTGAATTCAGCATCATTAAAGAACACAATCCTCAAAGCCTTTATTCTTCTTTTGATCGTTTATTGCGGCTTATCGATCAAGAGAGTCTTTGAGTGGCGCACTGCCATTGGCTTCTATGAAAATCTCATCATTCACTCGCCTAATAGTTACCGCGTCATTAACAATTTAGGAATGGAGTATGCCGATAAAAACATACACGACAAAGCTGAAAAATATTATTTAAAGGCCATCGCTCTGGACCCCAAAAACCCTGTGGCCTATCATAACATTGCAGGAACTTATCGTGATACCGGACGAACCGATCTGGCGTTGCAAACCTTTCTTAAGGCGGTTGAGCTTGATCCCAAATTCATTTTCTCTTATAAATCTATAGCTCAACTGTACTTTCTTAAAAAGGATTACCGTAACGCCCGAGCGGCGCTGGAAGAATACTTCAATCGCTCTGATGAAAAAGCCTCAACATTGGAGTCTCTGATTTATATTGCTGACCTCGAGCATGATTTACCCGCACTGCAGCAGTATTGGCAGCTTGCCAAGGCCATTAATCCTAATGACCCCGCTATTCAGATGAAACTCAATTCCATTGAACAGGAATTAAATAAAACCAAACGTACTCAATAATCTTAAATGGATTTGCAAGACTTGCTCGGAGATACGGCTCTGGGGATACTACCGAACCAATGTGATATCAACGACCATGGACTTTTTTTTCCAGAAATAAAAACTAATTTCCTGTTTTTGTTTCTGGTCTGCACTAAAATCAACCCCTTCAGGCAGGCTATTTTTATTACCCACGGGTTGAGAAAGGACCATTTGTGAAGCGCCAGCAGAGTCGGACAGTGCAGATTTGAATTTTTCGGCCAGCATTGTACAAATTTTTCCGCAGGCTGCACCTGCCTCTTCTTCATCGTCTTCATCTGTAACCGGATGCCCGAAAGCCTTAAAAAATTTATCTGCATTTAAAGCCTCCAAATATAAAACCATAGCCCCTTTGGCCCGATGTTTTTCTCTGTCCTGTTCAGATAAATAAAAACTCACCCCCGCTACATAGGTTGGCGCATTGAACTTATCCATACCGGAGGCGCTCATTCGGCCCTGATACTCAATGATATTTTGGGTTTTGTGGGTAGGATCATCCGACGGAACAAGCCTTCCCCCCGTTGAAGAAAAGGCTTGTTGGGCTACATTAAGAAACGTCTTTATAATAATTTCTGACTCAAAACCTTTGGACATATTCACCCTC
>JAEUSC010000301.1 GCA_016789035.1 Candidatus Omnitrophota bacterium | reverse complement strand
GATTTCGCGCGTTTAAGATTAAGATCGGTCGAGATCAAGAACTTGACCTGCAACGAGTTGTGTTGGTTCATCGAAAAGCCCCTAAAGCCGCTATTTATCTTGATGCTAACCAAGGGTATGATTCGTCACAGACGCTTCGATTTTTAAAACTGGTGGCCCGAGCAGGAATTAATCCGAAACTTATTGAGCAGCCCGTTGCCCGCGACGATTGGGAGGGTCTCCTTAAAGTGTCTCGCGAATCAAAAGTTCCTGTCTGCGCTGATGAAAGTGTGCGGTCGCTGGCGGATGCTCATAAAGTGATAAAGCAGAAAGCGGCCCATGTGATTAATATTAAAGTGATGAAGACGGGCATTTGGGAGTCCCGGGAAATCGCTCATCTCGCCCGACTGCATGGTATTAAGCTCATGATCGGCGGAATGATGGAAACGTCATTAGCCATGACAGCATCCGCACATATGGCCGCCGGCTTGGGATATTTTGATTATATTGATTTGGATACGCCCTTTTTTATTAAAGGAGCCGTTTCAAAGAATGGGTGTCTCAATTCTCAAGGAATTTATGACGTCTCAGGTGTAAAAAGAGGGATCGGTATCCGGATATGAACCGTCGGGAATTTATTCGTTGGGTTGTTCGCGGAGCTGTGGGTGCATGTTTATTTGATGCGTCGGTTATAGAGCCTCACCTAATCAAATGGAATACGTTTTCGCTAGACTCGCGAAGACAGAAAAATACGCCCCTGACTCTGGTTCAGCTTTCGGACCTGCATTTACGTAAAATTGACCGCACCCTGATTAAATTGGCAGAAGATATAAATAAACTTAAGCCCGATATTCTCTGCTTAACGGGGGACGCGGTTGATAGACCTCGATACTTACCCGTATTGGATGAATATCTTGGAATGATCGACCGGAATATTCCTAAGTTTTCCATCTTGGGGAACTGGGAATATTGGGGGGGCGTTGACTTGTCTGCCCTTAAAGAAACTTATGAGAAGTATGGCTGGCAGTTGCTTGTCAACGAAAGTGTGATTTGTTCTTTACAGGAGAAATCCATCTTGATCACGGGTCTCGATGACTTTATCGGTGGAGATCCAGACATAGGATCGGCGTTAAAGCAAATTCCAAACCATGATTTTCATGTGGTGTTAAGTCATTGCCCGGAATTCCGTGATGTTCTCGTGAATTTCTTCCCGCATTTTTCTTCGATGGACGTTGTGCTTTCGGGACATACTCATGGGGGACAAGTGAATTTGTTGGGTTTTATTCCTGTTTTGCCGCCCGGAAGCGGCCGGTATGTGAAAGGCTGGTATAAAGAAAAGCCTCCGGCGATGTACGTCTCCTCCGGAATCGGAACCAGTCTTCTGCCACTCCGCATGGGTGTTTTGCCTGAAGTTACTGTTTTTAGAATGAACGTTTAAGTATTGGGACAAGGTCGGGAATAATGATACACAATGCGTGGGCGACTGTAGCGATATTAGCGGGCATTGAAATTTTTGTTCTTTGGTTTTCTTCGCTGCCGCGGTTTTTGGGGTGGTTTAAAATCTTTCCCGCTTTGTTCTGGATTTACTTTCTCCCTATGCTGTTTTCAACATTTGGAATTCTAGATCCTAAGAATGCGGTCTACGGGTCTGTCACCAACTGGCTTTTACCGGCCAGTCTATTTTTATTGTTATCTTCCGTTGATATCAAAGCCATTTTTCGTCTGGGCAGGCCTGCTCTGATTATGTTTTTTGCAGGAAGTGCCGCTTTTGTTTTTTCTGCACCGCTTGTTTTTTGTTTAGTCAAAGGAATGGTCGGTTCTCAATTTTGGGCGGGATTCGGCGCGCTCTGCGGATCTTGGACCGGAGGAAGCGCCAATATGATTGCGGTAAAGGAGTCCTTGGGGGCTTCCGACGCTGTTTTTCTGCCAATGGTTGTCGTTGATACTGTGGTCCCTTACGCTTGGATGGCGATTCTGGTAATTTTTGTGGGGAGTCAGCCAATCTTTGACCGATGGAACCGTTCCGACCGGCGGATTCTGGATCAATTGACTCGAAAGAGCAAAACAGCAGTCCCGATGGAAGATACAAAATGGTCCCTCAATGTAGGGATGGTTGTAGTCATTCTTGCCCTCGCGTTCGGTGCAAGCGTTCTTTCGCAGGGCGTAGCAAAGTTCTTGCCGACTATCAAAGATGTCATTTCAGGATTTGCCTGGACAATTATTGTCGTATCACTGCTGGGAATTTTGGCTTCCTTCACACCGGTGAAAGAATTAGAAGCCAAAGGTTCGGTCAAAATAGGGTACTGGCTATTGTATTTGGTTTTAACGTCTATAGGAGCCAAGGCCAATCTTTCGAATATGGGATCGACGGTCATTCTCATTGGTGCCGGCGTTGTGATGGTGATGATTCATGCGGCAGTCATGATTGCCGTTGCACGATGGATACGGGCCCCCATGTTTTTAGTTGCGGCGGCCAGTCAGGCGAATATCGGTGGAGTGGCCTCTGCATCAATTGTCGCTGAACTTTATCAACCCGGGCTTGCTTCCGTTGGCCTTCTGTTGGCCATCCTGGGAAATATCATCGGCACGTATCTGGGAATATTAGCAGGGCAGTTGTGCCGGTTATTGGTCTGAATTATTCGAGCTAATCTTCATCGATCTTTAAAATTTCTTTGGGTTTGAGAATGGTGATGAGCCGGCCTTGAGACTCGATCGATAAGTCTGTCCACTGCCGGATAGGCAGTTCCACTTGCGCCAAGGCGGCTGTTGGGAGAGGTTCATGTTTCCGGACCAAGTGTTCGAGAAGGTTTTCCAATGCAAGGTTGTGTCCCACAACCAGGATGCTTTGGTATGTGTCATCTTGTTGTGCTAATACTTCTAAGTACGTTTGCGGCTCACCAGGATAGAAAGATTTGACAAATTTCAATTTATTGTGAAAATGGGCTTCCCTCGCGAAAAGTTCAGCTGTTTGTTTGGCGCGTATAGCTGGCGAAGATAAAATGACATCAAACGACCATTTTCTCTCAAAGGCAAGACGTCCCATTAAAGGGGCCGTTTTAAGTCCTCGGGAATTGAGCGGCCGGTCGAAATCCATTAATGATGGATCATTCTTGCTTGATTTGGCGTGACGGAGAATATACAGAAATTTCATAGAAGCCCCTTGAAAGTTTAACTTCAAAAGTATCATACTTAATAGGGTTGAAATGGGCAAGATGGATTAATACGGCCTTAAATCTGGGATATCCATGAACGATACATTGGTTTCTTTAACGAATATTTCTGCGGTCAAGGGAACAAAGCTCGTCTTAAAGGATTTAAGCTGGAGCACGAAGAAGGGTGAGCACTGGTTTATTCTTGGCAATAATGGTTCGGGAAAGTCAACGCTTTTGGAAATTGTACTCGGGTATCATTGGCCCCAGTCCGGGGAAGTGTCAGTTTTGAATCAGCGTTTTGGCCAATGTCTTTTAGCAGATGTCCGGATGAAGATCGGTTTTGTGGCCCCATGGGTTATCAAGCGCAACCGGTCATCGTTGTGCGTTTACAATGTGATTGCTTCTGGTTTGGATGCGTCTATTGGTATTCCGGATAAAGTTTCAAACGATGGAGAAAGAAGAATCCGCAAGCAGTCCAAATTTTTTGCGTGTGACGCTTTCTTGAGGACGGAATTCGGGGTATTATCTTCGGGTGAGCAAATGCGGGCTATATTGGCCCGAGCCATGGTCAATGAACCGGAAATTTTGATCTTGGATGAGCCCTTTGCTCATCTGGACATGCACTCGCGAGTACAGATGTATCAGTTACTGGCGCGTTTGGCGGTCGTGAAGAGTGGACCGCAAATATTGTTGGTGACGCATTATCTACAGGATGTGGTAAAGATGTTTACGCATGGGTTGGTCCTTAAGAACGGTCGGGTCGTTTTAAGCGGGCCAAAAAATTTCGTATTAAATTCGCCTGTTCTGGCTGAAAAATTAGATATTCCCAAATCGCACATGCGTATGCTGGAGGTTATTGAGTGAAGACTTTTGTTGTCGGTGATA
>JAEUSC010000339.1 GCA_016789035.1 Candidatus Omnitrophota bacterium | reverse complement strand
TCGCTATACCTGACGGGAATCGCATCCATGTTCTGCGCGTTGTCAGGGCGAGTTTACCTAGCGCTGGCGTTCACAGTTTTTTTGCTTCCGCTGAGAAACGTTGTTGAAAAACTGGAGGATTTTCCCGGGGGCACACAAACCATTGATTTGTTGATTGCCAGCATGCTAATTGGTTGGATTCTCTCTTCGCAATCCAAAGAAACGGTTTCCAAAACCGTTTCCTATATTGCAACACCGGCCATCATTATGTGTATCTATTTGGTATTCTCCATGCTGATCGGGACCCATTCATTAACAGGATCCTTTGGAATTGATCCTCACGATTCACGCATCCAAGACTGGAAAAATTTTACTCTATTACCCGTTTTATATTTCATCACCATTAACAATTTGCCAGATAAGAAATGGACCCATCGAATTTTCTGGGTGATGATGGCCTCCTTAGTTTTGGTTTGTTATTACACCACAGATCAGGTTAGAAGCTACACCTCCTTGTTATCCCGTGCGAAAATTTCTGGGACGTTCCAGTTTTTGGGGCCCAATGAAGTTGCGGCCTTCATGAATCAAACGACAATCGTATTAATGGGCGTATTTTTCTGCATGAAGCGTAGTAAAGAAAAGATAGCTATTCTGGCCATGGCTCTTGTCCTTGTTTACTGCATCATTTTTATGTATTCCCGTGGGGCTTATTTGGGATTATGCGCCGGTTTAATTATCTTGTTTATTCTCAAAAGTCCGAAGATGCTCATTCCTGTTGTCATCGCGGGGGCGCTTTGGCAGGTTGTCCTGCCGCCGCAGGTTATTGAGCGTATTCAAGGAACAACCAATCAGTACGGAGAGCTGGATGAGTCTTCCGAATTACGCATTGTTATGTGGGAAAGAGGAATGGAGCTGTTTAAAGGAAGTCCCATCTGGGGGATTGGATATGGCGCTTTTCGCAGAATGGATTTTGGAACGGGGCTGCATGATACGCATAACATTTATGTCAAAATCCTAGTGGAACAAGGAATCATCGGATTTATCTTATTTTTCGTCGTCATCTTTTCATTTATCCGGCAGGGGTGGGGACTTTATCAAAAAGGAGATGACGAACTAAGTAAAGGCCTCGGATTAGGTCTTGCCGTTTCCATGATCACCCTTATGATTAATAATTTTTTCGGAGACCGGTGGGCTTATTTTGAACTGAGTTCCTTTACATGGATTTTTGCCGGGTTGGTAACCAAACTCTACGAATATAGAATCGACAAACCCAGAGAAACGTTAATGCCCAGAAGTGCCAAGCCCGAAACGGTTGCGGCCCGACCGGCCGAAGTATCTGACAAATCGCAGGTGCGAAAAGTCAGAAAAAGTTATTATAAGTAAAATAGAGGTCAAACAGACAATGAAAAACTTTTTTAAGAAAAAACATGTGGTCCTATTAGCTGACTGTTTTGGCGATACGCAGGCCGGGGCTGAAAAGCAGATTTTTGAGCTCGCAAAGGGTTTAGACAAGAATAGCTATCGCGTGACAATTGCCAGTTTGGAGACCATCGGCAAGGCGCCCCGGTCTCTCGTGGAGTCTGTGGACTGCCAGTTGCAGCTGTTCCCTGTACGCCGAATTTATGGAATTTCGGGAATCCGCCAGGGAATCAATTTTTATAATTTTTTAAGAAAAGAAAAGGTCAGTATTCTTCTGACCTATCATTTTAGTT
>JAEUSC010000271.1 GCA_016789035.1 Candidatus Omnitrophota bacterium | reverse complement strand
ATTGGCACTGAATGTGTGAGCCCGAAACTTCTTATTTAAAAAGTGCTCTTTAATTTGTTCTCTAAGCGAACGGTTCTCCTGAGAATCAATCGTTTCCAGTTCCGGATGCTTGGCGCAGAATGATTTCATGTCTTCTTCCAGAAACGAAGGATCGTTGGACGTCAGATGATCAAAAGCCACATCAAAAGGGATTTTCAACGGAAAGGTCTTGTAACCCGCCTGTTCCAACACCTTGCGCGTTTCTCCAACCACATGACCAGTCTCCAACAACCTCAAAGTATTTCCAACCGTATTGAGATCAAAATCCTCAAAAGCGGTGGACATTCCTAAAATGTTCAATCCGCGGGGCCGAAACTCTTCATAAAGACGGATGGCCAGCGGCATGGCGTAAGCAAAACATCCGGGACAATTGACCTGGAAAACCAGAAGCAGATTCAAATCTTCAATCTGAAAATCGCCCTGCAATACCTGACTGTATTTAAGATCAAACTTAACTTGGGACATATTTGGCTGTTCCTATTCAATCCTTAAATAAAGGAAAATTTTCTCACGGTCTTGCCATGTATATTATTCCATTTTTGGAATTGCGCAAACGAGGAATCAATATTCCATCAGCTCAATAGCTGCGCTTTTTTTGCGTTCCTCACGAATAAACTCAACATTAATCTTATCTCCGGCTTTCCTGTCTTCCACAGCCTGAGCCAGATCTTCGTTACTGGAAATTTTCTTTCCATCAATCGAGACAATCAAATCCCCCAGAAAGACGCTGCCGAGAAAGTTTCGTTTGGTACCCACCAGCCCGACCTTCTCAGCTGTACTCGACGGCAAGACATCCATGACAAGCGCCCCTTCAATACCGATCCGGTCACGGATAGAATCCGGAATCAGCGTCACCCCGATCCCTATCTGCTTGACCCGCCCGAACTCAATTAACTGCGGAACGATACGTTTGATGGTATCCACCGGAATGGCAAAACCGACGCCGGTGTAAACGCCAGAGGGACTGACGATTGCAGCGGTCACCCCGATCAAACGGCCTGAAGAGTCCAGCAACGGACCTCCGGAGTTGCCAGGATTAATGGCGGCGTCTGTCTGAATCATGTTATTGATTTTACGGCCAGTAATGGAATTGATCGAACGTCCCAACGCGCTTACCACACCGGTCGATAACGAATGATCCAACCCAAAAGGATTGCCAATGACCAATGTCTTTTGTCCAATCTTTAACTCATTTGAACTTCCCACAGGAATAGGTTTTAATTCTTCTACAGGCGCATCAATTTTTAAAACTGCAATATCGTGATCCGGTGAAATGCCGACAACTTTAGCTTCATATGTTTTACGATCCGCAAATGCAACTTCAATTCGATCAGCGCCGTACACCACATGAAAGTTTGTAATGATATGGCCTTCTTTGTCCCACACAAACCCGGAACCTGCACCTGACGGAATGGCATAAACATCCAGAGAAAAAATGTCCCACTGCAGGGATGAATTCTTAATAAAAACAACAGACGGCGATAGCTGCTCAAAAAGAGCGATACGCTTTGTTTCTTCGGGTTCCAAAACATTGGAGGCAACCGTAGATGAATTCGCCTGTTCAGCCCAACTTACAGAGGGAAATGCCTGCGCAATCAATAATAACAAGAGGATCAAAAACCATCGTTTCATGACTCCCTCCCCGTATCACAATGAAATGAGAAATAATCCGATGATGCAAGAAAAAGCGGCAAACCACGCCAGCGTTCTGAGCCAATGTTGATCAATAATATAAAACACACTATAAATGATTCGAAAAACGATAAAGAGCACCGCCAGAATATCGGCCTGTGATTGCGGAGCTCCGGCGACATAGGCCACAATCACTGCCGCGGCAAAGGGCGCAAAGGCTTCATAAGCGTTTTGCTGAGCGTGAACCGCCCGCTTAAATTTGCCGGTAAGGTTTCCCACAAATTCTCGCGGATTACGATTATCATAACCACCAGCCCCGATCTTGGCATAACCCACCAGGGTTAAAGGAATAAACATCGCTGCCAGAATACATCCGAATGCAATAGTCATATTTCACCTTCTTCTTCTCATCATTTTGTCTTTGAATAGACCAGCGAAACCCCAAGCATCACTGCTCCTAGAAAGATCACAACAATAATTTTATAGATTGTATCGACGCCCGCCAAGTCAAAAAAGAGGATCCTAAGACAGCACAACGCAAAAAGGCTTAACGCACACCAGCGCATGGCCCGGTACTGGCTCACAAAACCTAAAGTGAGCAAGCTTAACCCGACCAGAGAAAGATGTAGAGTCAGCCATCGCGAAGCCGAATTCTTCCACAGCCATCCAGTCACAATCAACGTGCCCATGAACGGCAATGACGGCAAAAGGGATTTCCTCTCATCCGAGGTCAGACACTCTTGGATACTCGGTTTGTTTAACACGATTCCTAATGTAAAAAAGGTCAGCGCTATGAACGCCGCAGCCATCAATGCGTGAGGTACAGTCAAAGCCCCCCAGGTGCAAACATAAGAGCTGTGCAGATCAACAAAGAAGAAACGCAGAATGACACCCACACTCAGCACCCATCCCATACAACGATAAGCCCCTTCTCTATAGTAAATGCCCAACACAAACATCATGACCATTTGCGGGATCCACCAATAGGTCACACTTAACTGCTGATATTTAATAAATACAGCGGTGGACACCAGAAGAATGGCCGTCACTCCATGAAACACAATATAGCGGGAACTCTTCGATACCCGGCTATATAAAGACGCAAGAGCATGGCCCGCCGCAACCATCACAATAAAATTAAATTGGGCGGTGTGATTGTCCCTATACGCATCTTCAATTAAGAAGCAGCCGCAAACCACAAACGCGGCCGTGTTAATGATCATTCGTTGAATACTGCGCAGGGAAACATCATGATGTTTTCTTTGCTGAAACAAAAAAGCTCCCATAAAAAAGAGCCAGGCGATAGCGATCAAACTCATATGAAATGCAAAATCCCCGGAATGACCGGAATTCACCATAAGCGACTTATCTTTTAAGGCCACAACATAGATGCCGTAGGCGCCCATCATCCCGGCTGATAAAAGCTCGTCCCAATCAAACCGGCAGGCCAAATACACCAAACTTCCCACCAGCATAGCCCAGAACATAACGGATGTCGCATCCACGCCCGCCAAGCCGATGGTGACAAAGCCCAGAAAATAACTCATTGCGGTTGCAACCCAGGAACGGTATTTCAAATTGTATTGAATTGCACAGACCGTCACCACCCACAAAAGCGCCAACTCTACATACGAATTATGGATTAATTTCGTCGCCGGAACATAAAACATCGCATACGTGACTAAATAAAAGATCCCCCAGGCTCCGCCCAATATTCCCCAAGATAACTTTTGATAGCGGGCTGCCTTTTCCAATTTCTGACCCCAAAGCAGAAAAATGGCGGCAATAACATACCCAATCGCAATCTTGGCCCACGCTGAAAAATATTGAAATGTGTAATTGATAAAAAGACCGATGCCGATGACGAACAGAACAACGCCGATGCGGTTAAGCCAATATTTCCCGAAGACGACCTCCATGGTTTCTTTCGCCGAGACATTCGGTGCAGTTGGGTTGGTTTCCGCCATAGGTTGATCAGCGGCTGAATAACTGGGATAAACCACGGGCCCTGTCGGCTCATCCTCTTTAAGCACGGCCTCGATGCGTTCTAAACGGACCATTAACAAATTAAGACTTGTTTTGATTCCCAATAGCTCTTGATGAGCCTCCTGAGGCGTTAACTTTCTTGTGGAAGACAACCCCAAATTATTTGCACGCGCCTGCGAAAGAAAGACAATAATCAAAGCAATCGGCCCGAGACATAACGACAAAAAGAAAAACCAAACCGTATTCAAATTCTTGCGGTCCGCCAGAACAATGGTTGCAACAATAGAACCAACCCAAACCAGAGAAAACATGCACCCTCCTTAACGATTTAGTCTTTCCAGAAAAATAAAACCAGCGTCAAAGCCGTTCCTATCAGATACAACGGCCAGTTACCGGAAACAAAGTAAGGAAAAATCATTAACGCCAGCCCGATAAACATGCATTTGTATTCGGCCATCTTCTTTCCATATACAAAGGCAACAAAACCGATGGAACCGAAAATCATACCTCCCACAAAGTTGCTGATCATTGCTTCTCCTTTGCTTTCATTCTGCCGGCTGCGCCAATGCGATGGACGAAAACCGGTCAGCGAAAATCCTATAGATGGCAATAGCCCATTTACGAGCGACTTATAAAAATTAAAGGTTGTTTGATATACGCCGTATTATAAAAGGTGATGTTGAATTTACAAGTCTTCGCCCCTTATTGACAAGCCACTCTGCGTATATTAAAGTGCCACGCAACCTCAAATCTATGTCTGCGACAAAACCGACTCCTCAATCTGTTTCAGCCCTGGCGCTTCCTGAAGTCCGCTTCTTTA
>JAEUSC010000251.1 GCA_016789035.1 Candidatus Omnitrophota bacterium | reverse complement strand
AAAATGAATCTTCATTTCACCGTATCAGATACAGGAATTGGCATTGATCAAAGTAGCATAGCCAAAATATTTGAATCCTTCGAACAGGCCTACAGCGATACCACAAGGAGGTTCGGCGGTACTGGCTTAGGTTTGAGTATTTCTAAAAAACTAGTAGAACTACATGGAGGACGCATATGGGTAGAAAGTGAAAAAGGTAAAGGCAGTCAGTTTTATTTTGTTATTCCATATGCTTTAGCTGAAAATAAAACTGAAGTTATACCTGCAAATGAAATCCAAACAAACGCAGCCGATGCCATCAAAGGCATAAGAGTTCTTCTTGTTGAAGACAATGCTTTTAACATTGTGGTGGCGCAGGAAGAATTGGAAGACGCCATTGAAGGTGTTCACGTAGAGGTGGCCGAAAATGGAATTATTGCGGTGGAGAAATTAAAAATATCTACTTTTGACGTTATTCTCATGGATGTACAGATGCCGGTGATGAATGGATTTGAAGCTACCCGGGCCATACGAAACCTTGACAAGGATAAAGCCGCCACACCCATCATAGCCATGACGGCCAACGTACTCAAGGAAGAGGTAGATTTGTGCTACCAGGCGGGGATGGACGATTTTATAGGAAAACCGTTTGATACCAACGAATTGTTGAATAAGATTTTTAATTTAATACATAAATATCATGAATAAAAAAAATCCATCCATTTTCATCGTCGATGACGAACCTTTATTGTCCGAAATGTTAACCGATTATTTAATGGAACAATATGAGGGATTCCAGATAAAATCCTTTCCAACCGGAGAAGCCTGTTTACTATGTTTAGATGAACAACCCGATGCCGTCATTCTGGATTATTATCTCAATTCAAAAGAAAAAGATGCCGCGAATGGCATGGATATTCTGAAAGAAATCAAAAAGCGAAACAAAGCGCTGCCAGTCGTCATGTTATCCAGTCAGAAAAGTTATGGAACGGCTATCAAATCCATCATGTATGGCGCTGTGTATTACGTGATTAAAGGTCAGGATGCATTTGATGAAATTTTCCAGGTCATTAAAGCCAATGTATAATGGTCGATTTAACATTTTTAAAAAAGTTTACCAAAGGTGATGCTCAGAAGATGAAACGCTACATTTCAATGTACCTGGAAGTCGTTCCTACGATTTTTGAGGAAATGAGGCGCAATCTCACTGATGAAAACTGGGAGCAACTCCGTATTAATGCCCATTCCTTAAAGCCACAAGCTGATTTTATGGGCGTGAATAGTTTGAAAGAAGAGCTCATTAAAATAGAAGAGGCTGTCAAACAGCAGCATTATGATGTTTTAGAAAAACTATATAATACGTCGTACGCTATATCTGTAGCATCGGAGCATATACTTGGAGAGACCCTGGATCAATTGTAAGAAACAATTTATGATATTTTATAAGGTGTTTCGCTGCGGGCATCATGGGGAGTATAGCGCTTTTTGAACCGGTTAAGGGTTACGTGGGGTCGGTAAGTAGGTGGGTT
>JAEUSC010000245.1 GCA_016789035.1 Candidatus Omnitrophota bacterium | reverse complement strand
TGTTAAAAAGATAGCTCTGTGTCACACGGACGGTATCAACACCGCAAATCTTAAAATATCCCCCCTTCTTCTCATCCAACAGTTTGGCAAATAATGAAGGTGAGTCAAAGAATGGAAAACAAAGCCAGTCGATGCTGCATTCCGGGGAAACCAGCGCGGCACTCGTGCAGTTTCCAATAACGGCAAAATCATACTGGTTGTGATTCATAAGATCCCTTTCGGCTATGACCTGTGTGTTAAATACATGTGTATGCGTTTAAGAAACTCAGTCACCTCATCCGTATTTCTCAAAAAATACGTGGCCTTGGAACTCCGGTTAATCCCCACCACGACACCGAGGCCGGTCTTGGAAATAGCAGCAAGGGCGTCTTCGTCTGTTTTATCATCACCCAAAAAGACAGGCAGAACCCTCGCATGACCGCGCATCTTACGCTCTTTGGCCAGAAGCCAGAGAAGTGCCTTTCCCTTATCCCAATCTATGAAGGGACGGATTTCCAGAACCAACTTGCCCTCGGTCAGACGAATTTTATGAGTGACTACATAAGGGCTGCATACTTTCAAAAAAATTTTGCGGATCACAGGCTCATCTTTGGCATCAGCCAGACGATAATGGACACTTAAGGTGAGCCCCTTATCTTCTACCCAGGCACCGGGAACAACACTCAGCTCCGCGGAAAGTTTATTTCTTAAATAATCAAACAATGCCTTCTCCGTCGGAGGCGACATGCTTTCAAACTTCAGCTGCGGACCGTTGATCTCAAGACCATGATTGCCAATGTAAACAATATTTTTCAGGTTAATTTTGGCTTTGAGATCCTCGAGCGCTCGTCCGCTGACAATACCGACTGTGCACAGTTTGGATAACTGCTCAAGCAATTGTTTATTCTCCTGCGAAAGAGTGGCCTGATCGGGAGTGTCCATAATCGATGTCAGTGTGCCGTCATAATCAAAACACAAAACGAGCACCTGGCCTTCCATCTTTTGCTCGATATGGCTCCACTCCTTTAGAAAATGTTTCATAAGGCAACAACCTGCTCCTTAAACTCAAATTTCAAAAGTTCCGAAATGACCTTGGCCGCCCATCGAAAAATGTTATTGCTGCTGATGGCAGCTCGCATCTTGACCATTCTTTTTTTTCGTTCAGCGTCATTCATAGTCAACGCCTTATAAATTCCATTGCCAAACTCCACACGATCATAAGGGTTAATTAACACAGCATCTGGGAGTTCGCGCGCGGATCCCGTGAAGTGGCTTAGAACAAGACAGCCATCCTCATCATGCCGTGACGCTATAAATTCTTTGGCCACCAGATTCATTCCGTCGTGCAGAGAACTCACCACACATACATCACACAAACGATAAAGGGCAATAATTTCCTCTTGCGTCATATGTCGTTTAACGAGGATGATGGGCTTCCACTTCGTTGTAGAATGCTTCCAGTTGACCTGCTCGACCGAGGCCTGGACACGGTCATTGAGGTCTTTGTATTGGGCCAAATGCAGACGGCTTAAAACCCCCTTTTGAAGGAACACAACCTTCTCTTTAAGTTCCGGGTGCTGTTCAAGCATTTGATCAATGGCCAAGATTCTTTCGGGAATGCCCTTGGTGTAATCCATACGGTCAATGCCCAGAATGACTTTCTTGCCGGCCAGGTCAAATTCATCAATTAGGTTTTTGTGGGCGTTAACCACTGGCGGCGAATTGACATCCTGGTCTATCCCTTGAAAATCGATACTAATAGGATAAGGACGAATGAGCGTTTCATGCTCTGCACGAGTGACAGAAAATTTCTCACGGTCAATTTTACTTTCCAATTCCCGGTCAATGACGTCCAGAAAATTGTGGCAATGATAACGGATATGAAAACCCAATAGATCATTCGCTAACAGTCCATCGAGAATCTCGCGTCGTTGCGGACAGATTCTAAACGCTTCGTAATTCGGCCAAGGAATGTGCCAAAATTGCGCAAGGATGAGCTGATTTGGGGCCATCTCTTTTAAATATTTTGGAAGAAGACACAAGTGATAGTCTTGAATCCAGATAAAGGCCTTGCGGTCTCCGATTTCTTCCAAAATGGCATTGGCAAACTTGCGATTGACCTGAGCATAGCAATCCCAATCCTCCTGACGGAATTCCGGCCGTTGAAAAACCATGTGGCACAAAGGCCATAACGCTTCGTTGGAAAAGCCATAGTAATATTGTTCTTCCTCTTCCTTGGTCAGCCAAATGCGTTTGAGGGTATAACTGGGGTTTTCTTCGGGGACCATGACCTTACCCGACGCATCTGTGACTTTATGATCGGCATCCGCACTGGCAGCCGCGATCCACAAACCATGGCAAGCCTGCATGACCGGATCTAACGCCGTGACAAGCCCACCAGCACTGCGTCGGCACACAATCTTCCCTCGGTGAAAAACATGCTCGTAAGGCTCTCGATTCGAAACAACAATAAAAAGATAATCACCCAACTTATCCCGGATCAAATCCTGCAGGTTTTCTTTTGTCCACATAAATGAATGGTCCTCTTTCTCATTCCACGGCCAAACGAAATTTATTAACGGGTTGCCAGCGCCCTTCCAATGTTCCACAAACGGAACATCAGAAGAGCTCTAGAACGCGGGCAACCAAAAAGAACTGCTACTATTATCGATGCAGAATATGCAGACGATTGTTGACTCTTTTATATCCGACAAATGCTGCGGCTTTATCAGCAGCAAGCATCTTCTCATCTTTACTAGTAACCTGGCCTTCCAAGGTCACCACACGGTTTTCCACCTGCACACGAATGTTAGTGGCAACAGCTGACAGAAACTTTTCTCGCCGAATTGACTGGCGAATGTCCTGTGCGAGGTGCTCATCTCCGACATGAAGGCGTTTCTCATCCATGTCCAAGAGCGGCTTCGACCTTCCGTTATTGGGTTTCGAGACCGATACTGGCCCACTATCAGCTTGACTGAGCTTTCCCGACATCTGCCGATTTCCTGTTGGGTCACCGGCATTCTTCGACCGGACATTCTTGGATTGTGAAACGCCCTTCCTCACAGCTGATACCCTCTGGCCTTTTTGATTTTGCGACGGACGCATATCCTTT
>JAEUSC010000240.1 GCA_016789035.1 Candidatus Omnitrophota bacterium | reverse complement strand
GTTGAAAATCGCATGAAGACATTTACCAAGACAGGCACGACAGCGTCGTACGCGTACGATGCGTTTAACCGTCGTGTCTCCAAAACAGTCAATGGCACAGCCACGTTCTACGTTTATGACGGGGATGACATCATTGAAGAGCGTAATAGTGCCGGAACTTTGGTCGCGGATTACGTTCATGGCGATCAAACCGATGAGCCGCTTACCATGACACGGAGCGGGACAACCTATTATTATTTTACCGATGGGTTAGGTTCCGTTCGTCAATTGACCAACAGCGCCGGCGTTGTCCAGCAGACGTATGACTACAACAGCTATGGTAAACTCGCCTTGGCACCAACAGTCGTCAATCCCTTTACCTATACCGGCCGGGAATACGATACCGAAAGCGGCAATTACTATTACCGCGCCCGGTACTATAATCCGACATTAGGCCGTTTCCTGCAAAGAGATCCGATCGGGTATGCGGATGGGATGAATTTGTATAAATATGTCCAAAATAATACGACGAACTACATTGACCCGAGTGGTAATTTAACAACTCCTTTTGGATGGGTTGATGCAGGAGAGGAAGCCGGGAGTGATTCACTCACTTACTGGGCTGAAAAGGCTGCCGGCGCTAAGAATCCATTCTATGGCGGCTTTTATAACACCATGGGTTTCCTTTCCGCTTTATGGAAGCCATGTACAAGCGATGCTACTGTTGCAGTCTTGTCGGCGGCGCTTGGAGGGGCGGCATTGGCTAAAAATTTGGGAGTGAAAGCAAGGGATGTCCTTGCTAAAACACTTTCTCAACAAGTAGATGAGATTATTAAGTTAAATGGCGGCAAAAATTCTGTTACTCTTAGATCATCAACAAAGCAGATAAGATATGATATTGCTGGTCAGCCTCACGGTGGTGTGCCAACACCACACAAGCAGATCTATTTAAAGAATTTTGTCGATGGAGTTCTTAGAAATTTTTCAAGAGAATCCAAAAAGGCATATGCTATGACTCAACAAGAAATTCGTATGGTAAGAAAATATCTGGAAAGGGTAAGATGAAAATTGATTTAAGAACCATTGAACCAATGAATAGTTTAATGCAATTTACACATCAAAATGTTAACTTTGATTTCCATAATTTTTACCAGTGTCATAAAGTGCTATTTGAAAAAGACAAAATCATTCTTAGATTGAAACATCTTAAAGAACCGACACATGTCCAAATAGCATTTAGTGAAGTGCTATTAGAAAAGGTTGAGTTTAATGCTAATTCATCTTCAAATGGTTTTACTATCGATCAGTTATATAGGGGGAGATACGAAAAGGAAGGGAAGTTAATTGAGCTTTCAGATTTAGGAAAGGTATATCTTTACTTAGAATTTTGTGAAGGTTTGAATCTTGAGTTTTGGTGTACTAGTATGTTTGTCGAATAAAGAAATTCCGGAGACAGGCGACGCTAACCTAAATTATGTGCTTAACTATGTCATGCTATTTAGAAAAACGAAAGCTGCGTAATCGGCTTCTTTTCTTTTTCTAAATACATATTTGAACGCTAAATCCCTGCCTGAAATTTACAGGCAGGGATGGTCTTTTTCAAAGACCCGCACACTAAAGTGTGCGTTAACTTTTAGCGTATCTACTCGCTCTTTCTCAATTGAATCGTCTTAGAAGTGACCCCTCGTCAAACAGTATGGCTTTGCTTCAAAATTGTGTAAACAATTTTGGCAAAGCCGGTCACTCCTCGGGGTTGTTGACTATTTCTTGTTAAACATGACAAATCTGGGGATTTGTCATGGTGACTGGTCAAAGGAAGCTCAACAAGGCAATCTTACCGGTGATGCGGGAAATACGTACGGCTACGATGTCGAAAGCCGCTTAAAGACTTTCAGCAAAACCGGTACGACAGCTTCGTATGCGTACGATGCGTTTAATCGTCGCGTTTCCAAGACAGTCAACGGAATTGCCACGTTTTATGTGTATGACGGGGAAGATATTATTGAAGAACGGAATTCCGCAGGAACGTTAGTCGCCGATTATGTCCATGGCGATCAAACGGATGAGCCATTAACCATGACGCGCGGGACAACGACTTATTATTACTTTGCCGATGGCTTGGGTTCTATCCGTCAATTGACTAACAGTGCCGGCGCCGTTCAGCAAACCTATGATTACAACAGCTACGGAAAATTGGCCGCAGCACCCACAGTTGTGAATCCGTATACATATACTGGACGAGAATATGACGTGGAAAGCGGCAACTACTACTATCGCGCGCGTTATTACAGTCCAACTTTAGGTAGATTCTTACAGCGCGACCCAATCGGGTATTATGATTCGATGAATCTCCTGCAATATGTTGATAGTGTCGGAAAAGTCCTCCCCAATAATCAATTCATGAATTTCTACGCTTACACGTCCAACAACCCCATTAATAGAACCGATCCGCTTGGATTGTATTGGGGCGAAGATCAGGTGAATTGGTGGGCTTATGAAAGCGTCTTGCCTGGTCCATATGGTCAGCCTGTATCAGAATGGGAATGTGGAAAACCAA
This sequence comes from Candidatus Omnitrophota bacterium, assembly GCA_016789035.1. Taxonomy (GTDB): domain Bacteria; phylum Omnitrophota; class Gorgyraeia; order Zapsychrales; family Fredricksoniimonadaceae; genus JAGNTT01. Next base: position 3,827 of record JAEUSC010000240.1, on the reverse strand, counting down.
CCGGCTGGGGCGATCCGATGCGATATACAGAGGAAGCCGGTGGTGGATGGCAAACAGCAGAGAGAGTTTCCGTCGGGGCAGCGGCAGGAGCGACGGCGATAGCGATTGGTGCAAAGCCGATAAAAGATGCCTTATATATTCTCAATCATAATCGCTATTTGAGAATTGGATTTGGACAGCATCGAGGCAAAAAGGTATTTAGAGTTGCGGGAGAATGGCTAAAGCGAATTACGGGTAGAAGTCATTTTGATATCTGGATCGGAGGATCTCTTTAATGGGGGATGCGATGAGAAATTTGACAGTTTTTCAACATAAATGTGAATCACAATTGCAATCAATCCTTAGAAATAGAAATCTCAATTTTTTTAATCAAAAATTGGATGGCAAGAAAGAAATGTATATTTATGGTGAAGTTAAGGGTCTGGAAATCTGGATATATAAAGATGGAGCTGAAATAGGAGGAAAAAATATTGATAAGCGCTTTGAAAAAGATGATTTTGAGTCAGAAGAAGAACTAATTGATGCATTTAAAAATGAAGTCGAGTCCTTGCTTGAAAGTAATTAATAAATACCGATCTATCGACGAGGAATGAGCTATAATGAGACATAGAAAACAACCGGAAGGAGATGGTGGAATGCTCAAGAATCCCGAAGGACAAGCCTCATTTTTCGATGCTTCATATATCTGCGAAACGTTGATCCCGTCCGACAGTTATTACCGCAAGTTCAAAGAAATCGTCTCGCCTCTGATGGATGAACTGGATTTTGAAACGATGTACTGTCAGGATAACGGGCGTCCGCCAATCTCGCCGAAGCTCTTGGCGATGGTTTTGTTGTTGCAGTTCCATAAGAATTTATCCGACCGTGAGATGGAACGGGCGTGTATGTACGACATAGAGATCAAATATGCGTTGGGGCTAAAATTAAATGAGCGTCCTTTTGATCATTCGAGTTTGGGGGATTTAGGAATCGTCTGGTGGATAACGGCCAAAGTAGGATGATTTTTGACAAGATATTGAACCGTTTGATCGATTTGGAATTGATCAAGCGCGATGAGATCCAGCGGATCGATGCGATGCATATGATCGCGGACATTGCAATCCCGACGGTGGTGGCGCTGGTAAAAAAGGGCGTTCGCGAGATACTAAAGCCGTTAAAAGGACAGAAGCCAAAGGTGTATGAGGATCTAATAAAAAAGATTGATGCCGATGAGTATGCGCGGGAGAAGGTCAATCATGCGGATGAAGGCCGGTTGGATATCGAGAAACGAAAGAAGAAACTGGTCAAAGTCGTTACTGAAGCGCGGGTTGTGTTGAAGGAATTGGAAGGTGTTGCCGTCAATCGGGAGTTAAGAAAACGCATGGAAATGTTGCGGCGGATATTATGCGAGAATGTCAATGAATTCGGAGGGAAAATTCAAGAACGGGAATATAAAGACAAGCCGAAAGATTTATTGGTGAGTCCGATCGACGAAGACGCGCGGTACGGGGCGAAGTCGGACACGAAACGATTCATGGGATACAAGGCGAATGTGACGGAGAGTGTGGAGAATCATTTTATAACGAATGTGGAAGTGATGCGCGGGAATAAGCGTGAAGCTGAGACTGCGGTGCAGCTGGTGATCGAGCAAAAGAGGAATGGGCTGGTTCCTCAAAAGCTTGTCGGCGATGCAGGGTATTCCGACGGGATCAATCGTAAGATGCTTAAAGATAACGGGACGATCATGGTTGCTCCGTTAAGACAGGTCAATGCCCGGGCACAGGCCGTATATCCCAAGAGCATGTTCACGATTAATGAAGAAACTCAGACATTGAAATGTCCTCAAGGTGTTGAGACGACATCGCGTTATCGGGATGTGCGTCATGGGCTGAAACAATTTCATTTTCCGATCGGAAAATGTCGTGTTTGTAAAGTTCAAAAAGAATGCACCAATGAAAAAGACGGCCGAAGAGTGGTTGGAATAAGCATGTTTAACAAAGAATTACGTGAGGCTGAAGTTTATAACACGACGGATGAATTTAAAAAAGATATGAAATTGCGTCCGCCGATTGAAGGAAAACTTTCAGAGTTAACCCGTTATCACGGGTTACGCCGGGCGAGATACCGGGGATTGGTAAAAGTGCAATTGCAGTCACTATTTACCGCTGCCGCGGTGAACATAAAGCGGTGGATTAAGCTGATTTTGGCGGGATTAACAAGACAAACGGATGCAATAGTGGCGTTTTAGGGAATTAAAAGACACAGGATAGCTGTGTCATCGTAATTTTGCTCTTTTAAAAAGGACGGAAAGTCCGTCCACTGGAAAATGCCGGGTTCTCCGACGATATCATGTTTCGAATAATTCCATTAATTTGGTTGATCCGTATGGTTTGCAAATGGTGGGAATGGTGTCCATGGGAGAAGCGAATCTGGCACAAAATTCTGTTCCGTTTCCCGCAACGCCTGTTATGCCAGTTATACCCTTACCGAGTGGTTCACCAATGCAAGGTATACCAGAACAGCCGATTAACCAAACACCGAACGGAAGTTCAAATGTTCCAGAAAGAGGAAGAGGGCAACAAGATCCTGTGGGCGGAAAGAAACCTGTAAATCCAGGTAGAGATTCAGAAGGAAATTGTAATGCTTGTCCAGAGAATGAATATTGGAATGTTAATTCTCCTGGCCATGGATGTGAAGAGCATTGGCATGGAATAGAATGGAATCAGGATCCATCAACTTGCATATGTTTCCCAAGACGTGTTTCAGGAAAGGGATCAAAATAACTCATGAAAAACATTGATAACTGTTTGTTTGAATATTTAGAAGCTAAAAGACATGTATGGAATACTTATTTTATGAAAAGATTCACATCAATTAAAGATTGTTCTCCCTTAGACGAATATGAAGAGATAGATCGTTTGTTATTTAAAACCATTGTGCTTTCGGAAATCGAGGACTCAGATTTAAAAGAATGGGAATTTAATCAACAACCAATAAATTTTATTCAAGCCTGTTTTAAGAAATATATTACTGCTGCACGTGTTATGGTTAGTGGTTTGAAGGGTGGGGCAGGAAAATGGCAATATGTGGATGTGGCGGATGTTAAGTCAATCAAATTTGTATTTATAGAATTCTTTGAATGGAATAAGTATGGGTTTGTTACGTATCCGTACGTTCGGGTTAGAATCGAGGCAAAGGGAAATAACGCCATTTACAACGGGTTGGATGCTTTGCTTGATCTTAAAGATATAACTTTTTGTCTAAGAACTAATAAATAGCTCTTCCTGTGTAAGGTTCCATTTCCGGGGACATCCCCTTCGGGGACAGGCACGACATAATCCGAATTAGAGTTTGCGAATGGTCTGTTATATAGAAAAAGAAAAGCACACTAAACCATCGTCTTTTCTTTTTCTATATAACATGTTTTCAAGTTAAATTCCTGCCTGAAAAGTCATCAGGCAGGAATGGTCTTTTTCAAAGACCCGCACACTAAAGTGTGCGTTAACTTTTAGCGTATCTACTCGCTCTTTCTCAATAGTTAATTGTTAACGGTCGAGGTGGTTCCTCGTCGAGATCAGGGTTTAGAATGTCTTATCAGTCCCGAGTCCCGTTTGCGGGATGATGGATTAAACGGGCCTCGGGACATTCGCCCTTCTCTGAAGAATAGTCTTCAAAACTTAAACGGGAAACGTCGTCCGTTAAGTTTTGAAGATTGGATTGGTCAGAGGAAGGGCTCTGCCAATAACAATGTGACGACCAATCAATATGATGAGCGCCAGATGTTGTTGACTGTGACCGATGCCAATATGCCGGATCCGGGCATCACGCAGTACGATTATGATGCCAAC
>JAEUSC010000132.1 GCA_016789035.1 Candidatus Omnitrophota bacterium | reverse complement strand
ATTCTATTGCCCTTAAAGGGCCCATCACGACTCCGATTGGTGAAGGGTTTAGTTCCATCAATGTGGCCTTGCGAAAGACTTTCGATCTGTTTTCAAATGTTCGCCCAGCATTGTCTTTTGCAGGGACTAAATCCCGGTATGAAAATATCGATATCATCACCGTCAGAGAAAATACGGAAGGCATGTACAGCGGCCAAGGGCAAACCATCACGCAGGATGGTGAACATGCCGAGGCCGTCAGTGTGATTACCCATAAAGGAGCGGAGCGGATTGTCCGGTTTGCCTTCGATTTGGCTCAAAAAAACAATCGAAAAAAGATTACGGTTGTACACAAAGCCAATATTTTGAAATCCACGTCCGGACTTTTTTTAAAGACCGCCCGCGAGGTTGCCAAGGAGTTTGAAAACATCAGCTGTCAGGAGATGATTGTGGATAATTGCGCTATGCAGCTGGTTATGAATCCGCATCAGTTCGATGTGATCGTTACCACCAATTTGTTTGGGGATATTATTTCAGATTTGTGCGCGGGACTTGTGGGAGGTTTGGGTTTAGCTCCAGCGGCGAACATTGGGGATGATGCCGCAATCTTTGAGGCGGTCCATGGAAGCGCGCCGGATATTGCTGGAAAAAACATTGCCAATCCTGCTGCATTGATGCTGGCTTCAGCGATGATGCTGGACCATTTGCGCATGACTCCCCGGGCCAATCGTCTGCGCCAGGCCTTGCGCGATACTATTGCCGCACGCGATCGAGTGACCAAGGACCTGGGCGGCAGCGCAACAACCGATGATTTTACACAGGCGGTCATTGAGAAGCTTTAAAGTGGATTAAAGGCGATGATAGTTAAGCGCGTAGCATGGGTTTTGCCGCTCTTTGTTATTGGCGTGGTGATTTTTGTTGTTGTTGCCCTTCGAAGTCCTTTCTTAATGCAGCAGGCTATCAAGTTTCTGATCCAGAAAAATTGTCCTGGATATATTGTCAATGACTTGACCATCGGTCGGCAAAAATGGATTCCTCTAGGAGAGTTGCAGCTGTCGAATGTGCTTCTTACTGTTTCTTCTCAGGATGTTCGCTGGGCGATCAGCGTAATAAATGTGCAAGTCCAGGATCTTCATCGCATTTTGTTTTCACGGATAAAGGTTCCTGTTCGGATCGAAGGAATAAGTATTGTCCAAGGGCCGGTTCTGATTAATACCGGGAATGCCCAATGCGAATTTGATTTTGCGAATCGATCACTCATGTCCTGGCGTGCGCGCATATCGGCAGAACATTTACAACTGCAAAAATATCAGATGACCCGCTTGTCAGCCCAGGTCGACGGCGCAAAGCAGGTGATCACAATTAAGGATTTCACTGCAGATGTTTATGAGGGTTTCATAAAAGCCGGGGGGACTGTCCAATTAGTCAAACCCCTTGGTTATAAAGCGCTGGTGCAGTTTAAGGGAGTTAATCTGGATTTATTGTACGGCATTAACAATGCGGTTTATCAGCAGATTCAGGGCGTGATGGATGCTGAATTATCGTTTGAGGGGCGCGGAAATTATTTACAAGTGCGCAGCTTTACTGTTAACATGATCAAAAATGTAAAGCTTAGAGCTGCGTTGTTGCAATTTGTTGTTCCATATATTCCTCCGACGCAAGATCTGGCGGAATTTCAAGAATTGATCCGAAAAGATTTGAAGGTCTCTGTAGAAAAGGCTGATTTGAATTTAAAGAATTCCGAGAATCAAAAGTTGATGGGGGCAATTCATTTGGGTGTCCGAAAAGTTAATCTGGATTTAAATCTTCCGATTGATATTCTGTTTGATGGCAGTTTAATCAGTCTGATGCAATGGTATCAGAGGTTTGTCCATTAAGGAGGAAAAATGATCAGGAATCTTTATCTTGGTAGTGTTTTTCTGACAGGCATAATGCTATGCCAGGGCTGTACAGTAAAGGCGGTGGGCGATCCCAATCGGCCCATTACCATTAACGCCCATATTACACTTGATATAAAGGGCTTGGAAAAAACGGCAACCAACATTGAGGATTATGTCAGCGGGGCTCCCGTTGAAGCGGGAAAAATTCAGGGAGGAAAATAAATGAGAAAAATTTCTTTTATCTTTGGCTTAGTGGCAACGGTTCTTTTAACGGGAGCGGTGCACCTGAGTTCTTTCGCGGCCTCTTACGACATCAAAGAAATGACGCCCGAGGTTAAGGCGGCATTGGACGCCAGGCGTGGTCGGTTCGATCAGTTGGCTAGTTTAAAGGCACAGGGGGCAGTGGGTGAAAATAACCGTGGTTATGTGGAAGTTTTAAAGGACATGGGGCCTGCTCAGTCTGTGGTTGCTTCGGAAAATCAGGACAGAAAACTTATTTACAATACCATTGTGAAACAGAATGATCTGCCTGCCAATTCTTTGACAACGATTGAGAAGGTTTTTGCTCAGGTGCAGAGGGATAAAGCTGCCAGCGGGGATTCCGTTCAAAATGAATCTGGAGCGTGGACAAAGAAGTAAGCTATCCGCGCAGGAAGGATAGTACTTCAAGGAGGCCTTATGATCAATGCCATTTTGGATTCCCAATTGATGATTAGGGTGGATAACAAAGTTGGAACCTTGGCGGAGGTTTCCAGCGTGATTTCTGCCTCCCAAATCAATTTGCTTGCCATTAGCGCAAGCGCGGTGGACAACGTAGGACATCTGTATTTTGTTACTGAAAATAACGCCGAGGCCAAGCGGTTACTAAAGCAGAAAAAATATGATGTTCGCGAAGAAAAGGTCGTTCTTGTGACGTTGGATAATAAGCCCGGCGCATTGCAGGGCGTCACTACAAAGATTGCGCAGGCC
>JAEUSC010000206.1 GCA_016789035.1 Candidatus Omnitrophota bacterium | reverse complement strand
AATCCTTTGGCGAGTTTTTGTGTGTACGATTCCTCGGCTCAATCCATTGAAATTAAGCGTGTTCAGTACAACGTGAAAGAAGCTCAGCGAAAGATCAGGGAGGCGGGGCTGCCTGTGGCCTTAGCGTCCCGGTTGGACGCGGGCCGGTAATGAAAGAGAATGATTGGCAATGAGATTTGGGGTTGATGCTCGAGAAATTCAAAACGGCGTGTATACCGGTATCGGTCATCCGTTACATAATTTTCTCAAATTCTTTGCTCAAAATAATAAAGGCGATACCTGCGTGCTTTTCTCGGCGGTCCCTGTTCCCTATCATTACGGACCAGCGGTCACAAATGTGGTCATGGCTGAGAATCTAACATTGTACTGGGATCAAGTCATTCTTCCGCGGTGCATTAAAGGGGAGAAGGTTGATCTTTTTTATTCTCCTTATTATAAAGTTCCGCTTGCGGCTTCTTGCAAAGTTGTCAGCGCGATTTTCGATATCATGTATTTGAAGTTTGACGTCTATCGCAAAGAGCTGGGTCTCAAGGAAATATATTTCCGGACGGTCGGCAAAAGTTACGTGCGGCGGGCCGATAAGATTCTGACCTGTTCCGAGTATTCTAAGAAGGAAATCATCGATTATTACGGCGTGGATCCCCGGAAAATCAGCGTCATCCCGTTGAGTGTCAGCGAATCTTACCGGCCGTGCGAAAATTTAGATGAACTCAATTCCTATAAGCGCACGTTTCATATAGATTCGCCTTACGTTTTATATATGGGAAACTTTAAGCCGCATAAGAATGTGCTGGGCCTCGTCCGGGCTTTTGCACTCATAGCCGGGGATTTTCCAGAATTGAAGTTGGTCCTTGCCGGTCCTTTAGAGCATACCTATCCGCAAATCGTGGCATTTGTAGAGACACACAATTTAACGAACAGGGTGATCTTTACAGGAAAAATTACACCTAAAGATAAGCCGCAGCTTTTGTATAGTGGCGCATCTGTGTTCGCCTTTCCATCTTTGTATGAAGGTTTTGGACTTCCGCCGGCCGAAGCTATGGCGTGCGGGGTTGCTGTTGTCGCCTCCAATACGACATCAATACCGGAGGTTGTGAAGACGGCTGGAATTCTGGTGGATCCTCAAAACACCGATGAGATGGCTCTGTCTCTGCGACGGCTGCTTACGGATGATCATCTACGCAATCAATTAATGGCGAAGGGGCTACAATCCGTCCGGGATTACAGCGAATCAGTCATTAACCAGAAGCTCTATCAATTTTTTGAGGGCGTATTAAAAGGTCATGGCTAACCGAATGAAAATTTTATATCTGCATAATACGGCTGAAATCAGCGGCGGGGAACGAAGTCTTTTGAGTCTCTGGAAAAATCTGGACCACTCATTCTTTGAACCGATGGTCGTGCTGCCGTACGAAGGCCCATTAAGTCAAGCCGCCCGCGATCTGGGGGTGAAAGTGGAAGTTCTTTCTATCCCTAAACTTCATCCCTTAAATATTCTGAAGATTTTAGGTGCCATGCGCGTATTGCGGGCGTTGATAAGCCGTAATGACATTGGTCTGGTTCATTCGTATTCTCCCCGGAATAATATTTTGAGCGCTTGGGTTTGCCGGGGTCTTCGTGTCCCGGTCATTTGGCACGAGCGCAATTTAATCTTTGGGGATGAGAAAGACGTGTCCGTGCGGTTTTATGCGCTAGCTTCGCGTATCATTTGCAATTCCAAAGCCGTCGCGGCCCGGTTTTCTGTGCAGAAAGATTCTGCGGCCAAGGTAAAGGTGGTCCTTAATGGTGTGGATCTCAATCATTTCAGACCCGGCAGCGAGGATGGCATAAAAAAAAGCCTGGGAATCGGCGCCGAAAAAGTCATTGGTATGACCACCAATTTAAATAAGCGAAAACGGGTCGAATTTTTATTGAAGGCTCTTGCGTTGGTTCGTGAGAAATG
>JAEUSC010000144.1 GCA_016789035.1 Candidatus Omnitrophota bacterium | reverse complement strand
CGGACCAATTTCCGCCTTAAATTGAATTGATAGTATAACCAACAATTATTTTTTTTGCAATCATTTATTTATCATAAAATGAAAAAAAATTACAACAGAACATCATGCTGGGTTGGAGAACTGCGTCTCATAAAGTCGTTTATACAGCGGGCAGGTCTTAAGCAAGTCTTGATGTTTACCAAGCCCCACAACCCTACCTGCCTCCAAAACGACAATCTGATCCGCCTTAATAATTGTCGACAACCGATGCGCAATGGCAACAACGGTTCTCCCGTGCATAATTTCATCCAAGGCTTGCTGAACAAATTTTTCCGACTCGGAATCTAGCTGGGACGTGGCTTCATCAAGAATCAAAATAGGCGGGTTGCGCAATATTGCCCGTGCAATTGTCAACCGCTGCTTCTCCCCTCCTGAAAGACGAAAACCCCGATCACCAACGATAGTACCAAAGCCGTGAGGCATTTTTGATATAAAGGAATGAGCAAAAGCTCTGTCGGCCGCCTCCTGGATTTTTTCTTCACTGGCCTCGAAAAAACCATACGAAATATTAGCTCTCACCGTGTCATTAAACAAGATGGCTTCTTGATTGACAATGCCGATTTGTGAACGCAGCGACTGAAAAGAAACAGTCTTAATATCAACGCCATCTATAAATACTTGCCCCTCCGTTGGGTCATAAAACCGCGGTATCAAATTAACTAACGTAGATTTCCCAGTCCCCGTCGGACCTACAATTGCAACCAATTCTCCGACTTTGATTTCCAGATTAATCCCCTGCAAGACGAGCCCGGACTCATGATCATATCCAAAATTAACATTTTTAAACTCAATTTTCTGACGGATAATACCAAGCTCTTGAGGGTGATTTTTTTCAAGTACGGTAGCTCTCGCATCTAAGACTTCATAAATTCGTGAATTGGCCGCCAGTGCCTGCTGGGTTATGGCGTGCACATTGGCCAGCTTCTTGACAGGACTAATGATCTGCAAAATACCCGCTAAAAACAGACCAAAAACTCCAAAAGACAAGTGGCCCTGCATGACCTGCTTTCCCAAAATCATAAAGACCGCTAGTCCAAAAACCGTTCCCAACAGTTCCACGACAGGACTTAAAATTAACGAACGCTTAATTCCTTTGATTTTATATTTATAAAACTCCTGGTTATTCTTCTTAAACCGCTCAATTTCATAATTTTCCATGGAGAAGGCCTTGACAACCCGAATCCCTGAAATCGTTTCCAACAGGTGAGAACTGATGTCTGCCATTTTCTCCTGCGATCCTTTTGCCAGCTTACGCAATCTTTTACCAAAAACAGACATTGGCCAAATAACCAAAATGACCAACAAAATTACAGCTCCAGCGGCATGCGCATATACCATAAAAACAATCACAAGATTTGTAAGGATCAAAAACGGCTGGCGGATCATATCTGTTACGGCATAAGAAACGCCATTTTCTATCGTCTGCACATCGTTTGTAATCCGAGAAACCAGCTCGCCAGTTCTCTTCTTACTAAAGTATTCTAAAGATAGGTTTTGTATTTTTTCGTATAGTTGCGAACGAATATCTCTCATAATTTTCTGAGAAATATCATTCATCAGATAATCGTATAAAAATGTGGTGATCAAACGAACGAGAATCATAATAAAAAATAGCAAAGGCACCAACCATAGCAATATATGCGTATCTGTGGCGTTAAACTTATCAACAATGTTTTGTAAGAAGTGGGGAACTTTATTAGGAAGGACAATCTTTTTGTTGGTCAGAATCCGGTCCGTGAGGGGAACCAATAGCGAATACTGCACCCCCTGCAAAAGAGACGCAATAAACATAAAAACAACCGCCAGTCCAAACTCACGGTTATGGCCTTTTAAGAAGCTCAAAAGTTTAATATAATCGCGCATACGAACGCTTCCGCCTTTGATTAAACCAATAAAAACATGCTGTAACTTTATGAATTTAAAGCTCTTGTAAAAGTGGGCTGATGGTAGCATATCGATTGACTTTTATCAAGCGCTTTGTTACTATCAGTGCCGATTCCGTAGCCGTTAATTAAAAAATTCGTTATAAACCAATAACTGACCTCGCAGGCTGACAATAAAAAAACACTATGATCAAACTGAACATCGCCATTATCGGACTTGGCCACCTGGGCTCAAAGCACCTGAGGGTTTACTCGGAACTCAGCCATCTCGTTAATATTGTAGGCATTTGCGACAATCGCTCAGAGGTTGCCAAAGGGTTAAGCGAGCAGTTTCAGGTTCCCTATTTTACCGACTACCGCAAGCTCCCCGACACGATACAAGCTGTAAATATTTGCACACCGACAAGCACGCACTGCACCATAGGAAAATATTTTTTAGAACGAGGAATACATGCCTTTATTGAGAAGCCGATTTCCATTGATCTGAAAGAAGCGGACACGCTGGTTGATTTGGCCAAACGCAATCAACTCAAACTACCGGTCGGGCACGTTGAGCGCTTTAACGCCGCCTTCCAAAAAATTGCGAAAATCGTAAAAGACCCACTGTTTATCGAATGTCACCGGCTGAATCCTTTTCCAAACCGCTCCCTGGATATCGGCGTTGTTAATGACCTCATGATTCATGACATTGACATTATTCTCGGCTTAATTAAATACCCCATCAAAGACATTCAAGCAGTCGGCGTCCCTGTTCTGACAAAGCGCGAAGACATTGCCAATGTCCGCTTAACCTTTGAAAATGGCAGTGTATGCAACATCACAGCCAGCCGCATTTCCCCCGAGGTTATGCGCAAGATCCGCATTTTCCTTAAGAACGCCTATATTTCCCTGGATTACGTGGATCAAAAAGCCTTTATTTATCGCAAACAACTGATTGCCATCTCTAAAGAAAATATCCCCATCGAAAAGGAAGAGCCATTGAAAAAGGAACTCGAATCCTTTGTCGACTGCGTCCTGAACGATAAAACACCCGTCATTTCAGGAATTGAAGCCCGGGCCGCGCTTAAAGTCGCCCTTGAAATCACCGAGAAAATATGGACCAATCTCAAAAACTTCTCATGATCATTGCCGGCGAAGTTTCCGGAGATATGCGTGCCGCTGAAGTAGCCCGTGCCATTAAGGAACTCTCACCATCCGTACGCATGACGGGCGTTGGCGGTCAATGCATGAAAGATGCCGGTGTTCAATGTTTCGCGAACATCACAGAATTGGCCGTCATAGGTTTTGTAGAAGTTATTAAGAATTACGGAAGAATCAAGAAGGTTTTTGATCAAATTCTAAGCCAAGTTGACCGTAACCGACCAGACGCGGTCATGCTTGTCGATTATCCCGGCTTTAATTTACGTCTAGCGCGCAAACTCAAAGAACGTCGCATTAAAGTCATTTATTACGTCTCCCCTCAAGTGTGGGCATGGAAAGAAAACAGAATCCATACCATAAAACAAGTCGTCGATAAGATGATCGTGCTCTTTTCCTTTGAGAAGGAATTTTACCAAAAAAGAAACATAACCGTGGATTACGTCGGCCACCCACTGGTCGACCAGATCAACGTTACTGAAAAACCCGAAATTGTTCTGACAAAACTTGGATTAAAACCGCATCAGCCGGTGGTGGGTCTCTTACCAGGGTCCAGAGAAAAGGAGATCACCCGTCACCTGCCTGTCATGCTCCAAGCGTCTCAATTACTGTACAACAAAAATCCTAAGCGGCAATTTGTGATCCTCAAGTCACCGACTATCGACGAACGCCTCATCAAAGACGCAGTCGCAGCTGTATCATGCCCAATCACGATCATTGAGCAACATAGTTACAATGAACTGAATACTGTTTCGGCCTGCATGGTTGCCTCGGGAACAGCAACACTGGAGGCCGCAATATTGAAAAAGCCGATGGTGATTATTTACAAAACTTCTTGGCTGACTTATCTTTTGGCCAAAGCTTTCGTAAAAATATCTCACATCGGCCTGGCCAATATTGTGGCCGGAAAAACCGTTGTACCAGAACTTATTCAAGACAAAGCCAACGCTGTTAATATTGCCGCAGAAATGGAAAAACTCCTCACGGAGAATTTGCTGATAAGCAAAATCCAAAAGGAGTTTTCACGCTATTCCACTTGGCTTGGCCTTCCGGGCTCCTGTCATCGTACAGCCAAAATCATTCTTAAGGAACTGTCCTAAAATATTCCAGTATTCTAAATCTTCTCCACCTTATCGCTGGGAATCCACCCTTGCAGGCCGTCAGGCCGTTCGATTTTCACCCAACCTTCGCTTTCCCGCAATAAACGAACCTTCCACCCTTCATATGCAGTGTAGTGGGTCGTAGCCCCAGACTCAGGCTCGTATTTAACCTCGGCCGTTTCCAAAACGATCGACTGATCACGGTCTGAATCGATCTTCACAACAAAAGCAAAAACGTGAAACACAAACAGAGCACCCAAAATGACGAGCACGACAACCGTTTTCTTAAAGCGCCATCTCAAATAAAGTCCAGTCAAAACCATAGAAGACATCGCAACGAATACCAAAACCAATACCATAACAATCTCGTCGCGGGAAACTCGCGGTAAATGAACAAAAATTCGCTGAGCCAAACCCTTTTGAACTCGAGGCTCAGGATTTTTGATGAGGCCTTGAGCAAAAGAATGATTGACCAACACATCCGCATCTCGCGGCCATAAACGTAATGCCCGTTCATACCATAACAGACCCAGCCCAACATGACTTTGCTTGATAAAACAATTGGCCATGTTGTAATAGACCGCGGCCGATGCATAACCAGCCTCATAAATCTGTTGATAAAGTTTTAGTGCTTCTTCGTAGCTATTCGCTTTGTAGGCAGCATTGGCCTTATAAAACTGCCCTATCATTCCAGTTTTGTCTATCGAAGACCAACCCAACGCAGGACCACTCACCAACAAGAAAAAAGAGATCAAAATAATTTGTAGTTTCACAATCGTTTCTCCAAGTGAGCAATGATCACATTAATTTTCTTATAATCTTCTTTTAACATAACAGTCTCAGGCAAATACGAAGCAAAACGGACCTTATCAGCAGTTTCAAACACACCCCGCAGATCATTGATAATCTCATCCGTGACACCCTTGCCCGTCAAAAGGCGGCTGAGCTCTTCAAAGCTCAATCCAGCAGGAGGCATTTGAAGCCGGCTGCCGACGTATTCTGCGATTACTTTAATAACTGTTGAATAAAATTCTTTGGCATTGTTATGATCCACATATCCTTTCGCCTGCTCCAGACCGCGGTGCAGATTGCGCGGCGCTTGAATTTTATTGGCAAAACGAGGATCACCCAGCAAACGTCGCTTGAAATAATAATAACCAAAAGCGCTGAACCACAAAATGATGTACAAGACGACTAAACACCAAAAGAGAATCCCTTGATAAAAATGTTCACCTTTCATGTGAAGATCTTCCAACCGTTCCTTGATATAGACAATATCTTTTCCCACACTTTCCGGACTCCCCTGAACGGCGACTGGCCGGGAAGATTCAAAACCCACAGCCTTAAATTCCTCATCCTTTTTCGGGGGAGTGACAATGATCGAAAAGGGGCCTTTGGTAATCGTCCGATACTCCTTAGCCGCCGTATCAAAATACGAAAATGAAATTGATGGCACTTCTTTGATATCGATGGATGTCGGGATAATGACTTGTTCAAGAACCTTAGCATTTG
>JAEUSC010000131.1 GCA_016789035.1 Candidatus Omnitrophota bacterium | reverse complement strand
GCGCTGATTAGGGACTTAATGATCCCTATTGCATTGGCGGCCATCTTCAGCAGTCTTTTATTTCCGTTTCAGGAACGCCTCACACGGGCACTAAAGGGAAGAAAGGTTGAGTCCTCTGTCATTGTGCTTTTTCTTTCCGTTCTGATGATCGGTCTGCCGCTTTTTTGGTTGATCGTTATTGCGGCCAAAGAAGCCCTACAGATTTCAGAAACAGTGCGGCCCTGGCTTCAGGAACAAATGAATAAGCCGGTGGACCAATGGACGCAATCGATCCTTCAATACATCCCCTTTCATGAAGATCTTAGAGTGTTTCAAAACAATGTTGCTGAAGGATTTTCTCAGTTATTGCAGACGATTGGAAAGGGATTGACGGGAATGCTCACAGCCGCAACCACCAAGACTGTGGATTTTTTCTTTAAGGCGTTTGTTGCGATCTATTCGGCGTTTTTCTTTTTGACCGGCGGTCCGCAGATGTATAAAACAGTGACCGGTTATCTGCCTTTGACTGAGGAGGAAGTCAACCGCATGACCGGACGAATGCTTTTGCTGATTCGTGCCACCATCCGAAGCCTGTTTATTATCGGAGCGATTCAGGGAGCATTGGTGGCTGTGGCTTTTTGGTTTTTGGGAATTAAGGCTCCCGTTTTTTGGGGGATTATGGCGGCGGGTCTTTCGGCGATTCCCGGTGTCGGAGCTCCGCTGGTTTGGGTGCCGGCCGTGATTTACCTGGTTGTGGCCGATCGTTTAACTGCCGCCATCATGCTCGCCATTTGGGGGGCTTTTGTCGTCGGTCTTGTGGATAATCTGCTAAGGCCCATCATCATCGGCAAGGACACCAAGATTCCCGAGCTTCTGATTTTCTTTGCGATTTTAGGCGGGCTGTCGCTTTTCGGCCTGGCCGGCTTTATCTTAGGCCCGATGGTTGTGAGTCTTTTGATCAGTGTTCTGGAAATTTATGAAAAAGCCTTTCGTAAATCATTGCCGGGGGATCGTCCGTAATATGTCTGAAGAAACGTTTGAAGGAACGCTGGTGCTGGAAAGTCTGGCACGGATCGGAAAACTGGAAGACTTCTTTGCGGCCATCGACTCGGATAACTTTTCGGCTGTCAAAGATCTTATGACCGAGGCAAGTGTCGATCCTCAAGCCATGGCCGTTGTCCTGGCAAAAATGGCGGACCCGTACGATGAGCCTTAACACAAAAGGAGAAGTGCTATGGATGTAAAGCTGTGGATCATTGTCATTGGCATTATGTTGCTGTTTGGAGCTTTGGTCTGGGCGTTTTCGCCCGCGTCCGATTCAAAAGTTTTTACGGTGGACGGTGTTCTTGTCGACAGCAGCATGTATCAGGATTTTCCAATCAAGGGCAAGGGACAGAAAACGAACGTGAATTTGCAGTTTGATGTGGGTCAGTCTAAGCCTATTACCATGTCGCGCAAAACAGGTGAGCCGGAGCCAAAGCCGGGAATGAAGGCGAAGATTTCTTATCAATTGGGACGGGTTTTTCAGAACAAGGTTTATTTGGATTATCAGTGGATGAATTAAATAATGGAGGATGGCAGGAGGCTATTGGGCATTGATGCGGTGCCATGCAAGAAATGAGCGGGCCTCACGAAATAGGCGGTAAAGGAGAATGCATGAGTGACAATCAGGATTATCAGGCGGGTTACCGGGGGAATCAATTTCATCACGGAATGGACCGCGCGGCCTATGAATCCGGTAAGTCTCAGAAAGAAACCGAAGATGCGGTTGCGCGCATGGCCCCGGGGGGTCAGCCCGTGGTGGTTGATGGCGTTTCGTTTACCCTTCTTTTGGTTGCGCCTTTTATCTGGATGGTCTATCCCGTCCTGGGCGTCACCATTCTGGCGGCTCCGGCCGTTGTTGTTTTGATTTGTCTCTCCTTAAACATTCAAGGTCTATGGGCTTTCTTGATTGCATTTATTTTGGGTGTCGTGTCCTTTTTTCCCGGAATGAGCTTTGAGGCCAGGGTTTCCCAGTTTGCAATTTACCGTTGGATCCGCGGTGTTCTGCGCATCTTGTTTTCGTTTGTTGCGGTTTCAGCGCTGGCGGCGAGCAAGCATCACCCCAGGTCGTTTAGTGATATTCCGGCGGATGCCATGGCGTGGGGATTCTTTGGCGCGGTTATTGCCTATCTGATTTTTCAGCGGATGGATTTGATTTATTTCCGGTCCCACAAGGAAATCAAGAAATTTCAGCAACAGCTGGCCAAGGGCGAACGTCCCATACGGCCGATGGCTAAACGGCTCTTCTTTGGTTTTTGTTGGTTTATTCCGGTCATGATTGTTTTGTCCCTTGTCGTAGGTCTGGGCCTCAGAATGTTGACCGATGAGCCCAGTCAGCGGGAGGCCTTTACCAAGAACTGTGGTCCCATTGCGGGCGGG
>JAEUSC010000051.1 GCA_016789035.1 Candidatus Omnitrophota bacterium | reverse complement strand
CGGGAATATTAAGCGCCTTAATCTGAGGAATGGTCATGGGGAGATGATCAAAGCCGATCACACGAGCGATTTCTTCAATGATATCAACCGGCTGTGAGACGTCCTGACGATAATCAGGGACATCTATTTTGAAAACTCCATTTTTGACAATCTTAGTATTAAACCCTAATTTTGAAAGAATGCTTTTACACTTTGCTTGCGATGGGCAAACTCCCAAAAGATCTTCGATTTGCTGAGAAAATAGAGTGATTGTTCTTTTATGGATCGTGGGCCTTTGAGAAACAACATCGCGAAACGACTCCAGCCTTCCACCAGAAATGCTAAGAATTAAATCAATAGCGCGCGCAGAACAGCGCTCAATTGTCTCCCAGTGGACGCCTCGCTCAAACCGGTATGAAGAATCTGTATTTAAACCAAGACTCCTCGTTGTTCGACGGATCAATCCAAAAGAGAAGTGTGCGCTTTCCAGCAGAATATTCTTCGTTCCCGAAGTGATTTGAGAATCGTGCCCCCCCATAATGCCTGCGATAGCAATAGGCTGACTTTCGTCAGCAATAACTAACACATCATTATTAAGCTTATGCGTTTGTCCATCCAGAGTCATTATCTGTTCGCCCGAACGCGCCCGCCTTACATGAATCTGGCCGCCTGAGATCTTGTCATAATCAAACGCGTGCAATGGCTGCCCCATTTCCATCAAACAAAAATTCGTAATGTCGACGATATTATTAATGGATTTCAATCCTACCGCCTCAATACGCTCTTTAAGCCATTGGGGAGATTCTTTTACATGAACACCCCTGATTACCGCACCTACATATCGACCGCAGAGTTCTTTGTCCTCTATAAAAATTGGAATTTTTGCAGATACTTTGGACAATTTCTTAATTTGAGGGAGCTTAAGTGGTTTTTGAAAAATCGCTGAGACTTCGCGGGCTATTCCTAGAATGCTTAGACAATCAGGACGATTGGGAGTGATTTCCATTTGCAATACTTGAGTATCACCAAAACTCGTCAGATCTTCCACCTCTAATCCCGCCATGGTTAAGCGTTCGGAAAGTTCTTGAGGTTTTAGTCTATGATCAACGTAATCGTTAAGCCATTGAATACTGGTTTTCATAAAAACTCACTAATCAGAACTGATTTAAAAACCGGACATCATTTTCATAAAATAAACGAATGTCATTAATCCCATATTTCAACATCGCCATGCGCTCCACACCCAAGCCGAACGCTAAACCTCGATATTTATTTTTAGAATATCCGACGGCATCAAACACTTTTGGATTAACCATCCCGCAACCGAGAATTTCCAACCATGAATCCTTGGCTTTCCAAAAAACGTCAACTTCCGCTGAGGGCTCAGTAAACGGAAAAAAATGCGGCCGGAATCTCATCCTTATATCGCTGCCGAAAAATTTCTGACAGAATGCTGACAAAAGACCTTTGAGATCGGAAAACCGCACGGCCTCATCCACCAGCAGTCCTTCAATCTGATGAAACATAAATGAATGACTAGCATCGACCGCATCGGGTCTATATACCTTTCCTGGAATGACGACTGCGAAGGGGGGATTATATTTTTGCATAACTCGAATTTGGCCCGGGGATGTTTGACTGCGCAAAAGCAATTTTCTACCCTTGTTTGTTTGGTCAGGCCAATCGACATAGAATGTGTCAAATGAGTCTCTCGAGGGATGATCAACGGGAATATTAAGTGCCGTAAAGTTGTTAAATTCTGTCTCAATTTCCGGACTGTCATGGATAACAAATCCCAATTTTTCAAATATCTCACAGATTTCATGGATTGTTTGAGTAAGGATATGAGCATGCCCAATGGGTCTTGAAACGCCAGGCAAGGTGACATCGAGACTAGTACGATTTGACAAGGCTGTTTTGGACTGTAGCAACACTGATCTTTCATCAATCAGTTTTGTAGCGATAGACTTTAACTCATTTGCCCCTTTGCCAACCATGGCCTTTTCGTCAGAGGAAAGGGACGGGAAGCTAGCATATATTTCGGAAATGAGCCCTTTCTTGCCAACATACTTTATTCGGAAAGATTCCAATGTTTTTTCATCAACAACGGATTTGAAATCTTCCTGAATATCCTCTTGAATTTTCTTGAAATCCCAGCTCATCGATCAACCTTGTCTTGAATGTCCACTCTGATTTGGACAATAAAAAAAGTAACCCGCGGACGTTACTTCCGCGAGTTACTGATTCTCTAGCTTAAAGGGCATAACAGTGTGTGACATAAGCGTGATTGGCTCATAGTAAAACACCTGTTATACGACCACTCATGTTAAGCTTTTTTAGTTGCTTTTGATACAGCCACTTTCGGAGCCGCATTTTTTGCCATTTCAACAAGCTTATTGAAGGCCCCTACTGAATTAACAGCCAAATCTGCCAAAATCTTTCTATTAATTTCGATCTGAGCATTTTGCAGGCCCTTAATAAAACGGCTATAAGAGATACCGGCAAGCTCGCAACCAGCCTTAATACGAATGATCCAGACGTTACGGAATTCTCGCTTCTTTACTTTGCGATCACGATAAGAAAAAACCCGGCTTCGATTGATCGACTTGATTGCTTCCTTATATCTCTTACTGCGATGCCCCCATTGGCCCTTGGCTTCCTTCAGGACACGTTTTTTACGTTTATGCGCGGTAACGCTACTTTTAACTCTAACCATACGGCAACAACCTCCTTATCAACTTTGCTTCTGCGCCAGTCAAATAACCATCCTGTCGCATTTGCCGCTTACGTTTACGTGTCTTCTTGCTAAGAATATGCTGACGGCCTGCGGTACGTTTTTTCACTTTACCCGTTTTGGTTAGACGAAAACGCTTCGCAACGCCTTTATGTGTCTTTTGTTTACCCTTCTTTTGATGCTTGTGCGGCATGATGTATCCTTTCTAAATCCAGCTTACTTTTCAACCTTTGGGGAAAGCACAACAGACATCACGCGGCCTTCCATATAAACATCTTTCTCGACGCTCGCAACCTCTGCAGTATCAGTAACAAATCTTTCCAGCACTATCTTACCTTTATCGCGAAATGACATTTCACGACCCTGAAAAAACAAATTAACTTTAACCTTGTCTTTTTTATTTAAAAAACCAATAGTCTGCTTGAGTTTTGTTTGATAATCATGTTCATCAATGTGAGGTTTCACGCGAATCTGTTTAAGGGCAGATATTTTTTGGTTTTTCTTTACGCGTCTTTCTTTCTTTTCTTGGTCATACTTATATTTGCTGAAATCCATGATACGACATACGGGTGGATTTGCGGTCGGTGCAACTTCCACCAAATCCAAACCGTATTCTTCGGCTAATTCTAAGGCTCGCTGGACCGTAACAACACCCAACTGCTCTGCTTCCGGACCAATCACCCTTAATTCTTTTGCCCGAATTTTCTGATTAACACGGATATGTTTTAAAATAGAACCACCCCCCCAACAAAAACTATTTGTCTATCTTCTTTAACAAGAAAGTACTTATTATCGCCAGTATTTATTTTTTGTCAACAATCTCTTTTCTCAGAAGGGTTTGGAACGAATCCAGACTCATGGAGCCTAAATCTTCTCCGCCTCGTTTGCGCACAGACACTTGGGACGCTTCCAATTCCTTTTGACCAATGACTAAAACATACGGTATTTTTTTTAAAGTGGCCTCACGGATTCGCTTGCCCAAGGTTTCATTACTATCATCCAAATACAGTCGAACTTGATCGGATTGAAGCGCTTTTCGTATCTTACCTGCAAATT